>JASKJZ010000009.1 GCA_030154385.1 Clostridiales bacterium | reverse complement strand
CCATGAGAACTCCGCCCTCTGGGCTCCCTTCTCATGGGTTGCGGGTCAACTTGTCATGTTTTTTCATGCAAGCATGAAAACATGACCGTTTGACCCTGGTATCACAAAAGCTTGGATATGATTGCTACACAAACAGGCACCTTGGGTGCGTCTTCTTTTGTATAATAATCATTCCAAGCTTTTCTTTTTTTCTTTTGTAATTACTGACAGTTTACTCGAATTTTGGACAAAATGCAAGCGAAAATCGCATGTAATTCTTGCCGCTTTTTCCTTTTTATTGCAAAAAGTTTAATATTTCGTCAAGCGAATTCAAAGAATGATCGCATCGCTTATCCTGACCTGCTTCTAAAAGACCCGCGCAGTCCATGCCGCCTGCCTTGGCTGCCACTACCCCTGCGACAGAATCCTCGACCACCAGGCACTTTTTTGTTTGTACTCCAAGTGTTTGCGCTGCCAGCACAAACACTTGCGGATCTGGCTTTGATTTTGTGATCTGATTTCCATCCACCACCACATCAAAACGATGCATCAAGTCAAGCTTATCAAGAATAAATCTGGCATTTTTACTGGAGGAAGCAATTGCCAGCTTCACCCCTTTTTGTCGCAAGGTGCTTAAGGTCTTATCGACTGCCGCTTCCACATCATTTGGAGACAGCCCCTGTAAAAGCTCTTGATAGATTTTATTTTTTTTTGCACAGAGCGCTTCTTTTTCCTCCACACAAAAGCGTTCGGGCTGTGCCTCCAAAATGATATTAAGACTTTCCATACGGCTCACCCCTCGTAACCGATTGTTGATTGCCTCGTCGAAATAAATACCATACTGGTCTGCAATCGCCTTCCAGGCCTGGTAATGGTACTGATCGGTATGGCAGATCACGCCATCCAGGTCAAAAATTACTGCATCATATTTCATAACTTTCCTCTTTTACTTTTTTTTCAGCGAAACGCTATCAATATGGATTGTGGTGCCTCCGGATGAGACGACATAAAATCCAACATCAAGATAGCCGTTTGTCACATTTATATTGTCGAGCAGAACATGTTTCCAGCCATTAGTCGTTGGCAGGTCATAGTTGATAGCAGTTCCCCCGTAGTTCGTTACTTCCAGTCTCCAGGTGGAGGGTGCTGTATTGGCACATTTTACCCAGGCCTCCACTTGATAGGTTCCATTTTCTACGGATACCCCCTGATGTATGCTTTGCTGATAGGCACCTGACTGATAGAAATATGCCCGCTTATCGCCTTCCTTCGGCGATTCTGGAGGGTTGGTACCAGAACCCGAATCGATCCCATAGGCAAGTGCCTGTCCGCTTGGATGCCATTCAACCCAGTTTGAGGAGTTACTGCCCCGCTCAAAGCCTGGATTATCCAGTCGATTGAGAGAGAGTCCTCCGGTTGCATTTACCAGCACTGTCACCTGATCGAGGTTTATATTCCCCGAATTGGAGCTGTCATAGCAATAGGAAATGGTATTTTCTCCTTCCGAAAGAGATAACGATGTACTTAACTGCTGCCAATCATTCCAGTTTCCTCCATTGCCAGGAAGTGTTAGGGTCGTGCGATAGACCTCGTTGACATATACATTAACCGTCTTGTTTCCCGTATTTCCATTGCAGTAACGAAGCAGTGTTGTATAGCTGCCTGCATTCGGCACATCCACAGAAACACTTACCTTAGCACCAACCGAAGTCATCCCATCTACAAAACCGCTTCCTTGGTAGAACCAATGATTCGTATTGGTAGCAGCACTTCCATAAAGTGCTCCATACTCTGCCTCTGCAATAATTTGATCAGGGAAAAATGGAACGGATAGATAATCCAGGTTCACATTTCCGGTATCCGAGGCACTTGAGTCATACTTGACGGTTATGCTATTGTTTCCTGCGGATAATGGAAGGATTTGTGTCACGCTTGCCCAGCTATCCCAGCTTCCCGTTGGTAAAAAGCTGACCTTGGCCTCATAGCTTCCATTGACATAAATGCTCATCGTCTGCGTGAGGGTTCCTCCATTTGCATATCGCAGGGTGACAGGGAATGCGCCTGCATTGGAAACCTTGGCATAAAACGTGACCGCTGCCTCATCCTGCCAAAAGCCGTCTGCAAATCCAGTGCCCGAATACCCGCTGTGATTTTGATTCACACCAGCTTTTGTTTGCGGCGTAGCTCCAGACAGGGAAGCATCCTCTGCTTCATAAACGATAGCATCAGACGCAACTTGGGTTGTGCCAGATACTACCACTTCAAGTTCCGTACTAGAAAGCGCTGGCACCTTTACATAAGTAACCTCCCCGTACACATCCTTTGATACTACATACCCGCTTGTGGAAGCTGCTTTCAATGCTGTCATATCAGAAAAGCTAGATAGCGCAGTGCCATTTAAGGTCACGGTTTGACCCGCTTTTTTGTGAACCGCCAGATAATAATGCGATACACCATTTGTATAATTTCCTTCTTTTGCCCCTATGCTTACATTTACCGTATCACCAGACTTCACACAGGAGATGCTTTGCCCTACATAGGCTCCTGACTCATAGTTATAGGTCGCGCCATCGTCATCGTAATAGTCAAAGGTACTCATTTGGTCGCTTGGGAACACCTCTACAGTCAACGAATCTATGCTTTCTTCTCCCACATAGTCAAGTACCTTTTGTGTTGGAAGGATGGCTCCTGCCTTTACAAATAACGGGATGTCATTTAAATCCTTAGCATCCAATGAATATGGGATATAGCGGCCTCCCGTATAGGTAGTGCCGCGGTTATAATCCGTCCATTCGCCAGCAGGCAAGTAAATCCATTTTACCGTCTGTCCTCTTTGGGTAACTGGTGCTACCAAAAGAGAATCTCCAAACATCCAGGCATCCGTATCATTTGCCACATTAGTATCCTCTGGATAATCAAACACCAAGGGGCGAATCAGACCAAGCCCTGTATCATAGGCGCCTCTTTCATAGGAATACAAATAAGGAAGCAAGGAATAGCGTAACTGAATGACTGCCTTTACCGCCTCTTCTGCAGTACTTCCATAATACCAAGGCTGCCGCTGCTGATAGTTGTTGCCATGCACGCGGAAAACTGGCGTAAAGGCTCCAAATTGAAGCCATCTGGTATAGAGCTCTGGACTTGGATTTTGGATGGTTCCCGAGTTTTGATTAAAGCCACCGCCATCCATACCCCATTTTGGCTGTCCATTGTTGATGCTTGATAAAAGTACCGCCTTTTGCTCCTTTAGACCAGCGGCCCAGCTAATGCTTTCTCCCTTATAGAACTGCGCTCCAACATCTCCTGACCAGATACTGGTCGCATACCGCTGTGTGCCAGGATAGTAATTTCTTGCGGTCTGCCACACTCTTGTCTGTCCTTGCGTATAGCCTTTTTGTCCCTCATAGATTGCCTGTGACAAATGCAGGGTGGTAAAGTTCCCGAACCAGTACTCGGCGCCATTCGATGAGACCTTATCGGTTTCATCGTTCCACCAGCCTACAATTCCCTTATCAAAGGCATCCTTTGAATGATCCCAGAACCAGCTTCTCATGGAAGCATTATAAGGATCAATACTTCGCACGGTAACTGGTAAAAAGTAGTCTGTGTACTCATTGTGCCCAGGATAAAAATAGTTCCCCGCCTGTGCATCCAGTCCTTGTACCGTAGCACTTCCATCCGAAAGCTTCGTCACAATACGCGGCTTTGTAATCCCAATCAGCTTTATTCCTTTGTTTTCCATCGTAGTCTTTAGGGATGTTGTGGCGGCAGACGGAAACTTTGTGGTATTGAACGCAAACTCGCCGTAATTGTTCTCACCGTATTTTTTCCAGTCGTAATCCAGCGCATAGCTATCAATTGGAATGTTCTTGGCACGGTAGGTATCCACCATGTTTGTAAGCTCTGTCTCATCAATATTCCACTCAAAGTTTGAAAACCCAAGCGACCACCTTGGCATCATCGGAGAGGTACCTGTTATTTTATAATAGCTTTTCAGGATTTCCTTCGGCGCTCCAAGCAAAATGTAGTACTCCACATCCTGCTTAACATAACGCCTTCCCTCGGTCGGTGTCCCGCCATAATAAAATTCCATCTTTTTATCCGTTGCGTTTGTATATGGATAGCCTCCATCCGAATCCACTAAAAGCCCATACCCTGCACTTGACCATAGAAACGGTCCGCCTGAATTTCCCTGCTGTCCCGCAGTGGCAGCACTCGTGTTATTGTTTCGCAGAAGCTCACCGTTGTCTGAAAAGCAGTCATAGGAGTGAATGCCATAGATATTGGTCGCCTCCTGGCGCACAAATCGAACACCATCATAAAAGACTCCACCGGCGGAAGGCTCATAAAATAGCGTCGTACCATCGGCTTTCTTTACACGCATCCGACAAGGCGTTCTGGAAATCTCGATCCGCATATCCGTAGTGGATATCGTGATGGGATCTCCACTGGTATCAATCGTCGCATTGATACTATCCCAGGTCAAGGCGGGATCAATTATCGGGGTATCCACACTCGGTGCGATTCCATTTGGTCGGTAATCCACCCGAAGAACACCATCGCTGCAGGCCTCCATTACCAAGAAATCGTCGTTTGCTTCGGCACCGTTATCAACAGTCAAGGTAAGTGTCCTTCCATCCACCTGCGTCCCTGTCACATTTCCAAGTGCCGACACATACGCATGCGCGATGATGGAATTTGATCCGTTTAATAGCAACAAGCATAACAAAATAGCTGTTACATAGGGAAGGTACCTCCCCCATCGTTTCTGGTTCATGTACATCCTCCTCCCAATTTATTGCTGCAAGAGACAATCCAAATTGATTCCTGCATAGTCTCCGCTATTATACGCTACTTGTATGGTATTCTTTCCTTGGTTCAAGGTAACCGTCGCGCCTGCCTTTCCCCAGGTGTCCCAGTCTGTGGTCTTTGGCAAAAGAATCCGTTGGCTGACGCCATTTACCACAAGGGTTCTTTGCGCTGCCTCCATGCCTGCACTATAGCGAAGTGCAAGGCTATAGGTTCCCTGTGCGGGTGCATAGACATCGAACGTAACAAAATCTCCCTGACTGGAAAATTGATCAACAAAAGAATCACCAAGATAACCGCTGTGATTAGTATTGGTCGATACGTTGCCAAGTGTTGCATGCTCTGCTTCATACGGTGCTTTTTTTACGCCTTGAAGTACAAGCGTTCTTGCACTTTGTGCGGCGGTGGTCTTGATATACGTAAGCTTTTCCACGCTGTTGTAGTAATAGCCCTGTGCTGCATTTTTAAAGGAATTTTGATCCGTAAATGCGGTAAGCGCCGTACCATCCAAGGTGACCGAAGAAGGCCGGGTCGCAAACACCTGCGTAGTCAGGCTGATTGCAGCGGCAGGCAGTGCAACACTTACCTGACCAGAGGAGAAATTCTCCTGCGCCAGAATCGTCATCGTACTCTTATCACTATTGGTCATGGTGTAGCTGCTATTGCCCATTGGATAAATACGGAAGGTTAGGTTTTGATAGGTATCGACATCGTTTCCAATGCTTCCTCCGATTGCATAGTCGGCATTTAGGTTCATCGGAAGAATGCTTCCATTTTTTACATAGACAGGAATGGAATTGACATCCGCATAGTAATTCTTTGTCTGTCCGCCTGCGGTCATCGCATTGTGATAAAAGTCAATCCAGTCACCCTCTGGCAGATAGACTTCCTTTGTCGTCTGCCCCTCATTTACGATAGGTGCTACCAGTAGACTATGCCCAAACATATACTGTTCGTCCAAGGAATAGGTATTGCTATCCTTTGGAAAGTCTAAGAGCATCGCCCGCATCATAGGCGTTCCCTGGCTGGCAGATTGCTGTGACTCACTATAAATATACGGCAGCAGGTTCATACGGGTGTTGGTATACTTACGGAAATTATCCACCACCGTATTGTCTCCTGTGCGGCTTTGTACATTCCATGGGGATCGCTCCTCACTTGGTGTTGGATTGGCCTTTTCCGAATGAAACTGCATAATCGGAGCAAAGGCTGCCATCTGCGTGCTTCGCTTATAAAGCTCTGCATTTGGAAAGCTTCCGGTAAAGCCTGCTAAATCCCAGCCCCAATATGGGATACCAGAAATTCCTGCACTAAGGCCTGCCCGAAGCGCATCGCGAAAGGCTGAAAAACTAGAGGTCTGATCTCCCGCCCAGTATGCACCGTTTTTTTGTGTGCCGCTGGTACCAGAACGGCTAAAGGTAATGCCATCGGCTCCCCTTTTTGATCTGGCATAGGCATTATAGCCTTCGATATAAAGATTTGGATAAAGGTTTCGCATCTTACTGCCCTTGCTTCCATCATAAAAGCTTGTATTTCTCCCCCATACCATTTCTCCCCCATCGGTCTTAAAGCCATCGATTCCGATGTCATCAAACAGATACGCACGCTTAGACATCCACCAATTGACCGCCGCTGGATTGGTAAAATCAAGGAGTAAGCTGTTTCCAAACCATCCAGAAGCTGGAATGCGGTACTGGCTTCCATTGCCATCGCCCACGGCATAGCCCTGACTTATCATATAGGCCTCGTCATTATCCTTTTGCTGATAGGCGTAGCTGGTGTATTTAAGGACGGGTACCTGCCAGAGAATCAGCTTCATCTTATTGTTATGAATATAGTCGGTCATGCTCTTTGGATCTGGCCACTTCGCTCCATAGGTAAAATCCTGACTGCGAAGTGCATTTGCCCCCGGTACCGGTGTATAGGTTGCATCATTCCAAATATAAAAGGTATTTTCATCACTCCACTGCTCGAGTACAACCACTGTCGCTGGAATATCATACGATACTGAATTGTTGACCGCGTCTACGACCTCCGTCTGATTGTCCCACTCATTTGCTGACATCCAAAGACCAAACGACCACTTTGGCATATCCTGCGGCAGACTGGTAAGAGATGCGTACTCCGATAGAATCTCATCTGGCGTATCCGCTCCAATCAGATAATAATCCAATATGGAAGTCATGCTGCCATCGGTCTTTGCCGTAAAGCTATACTGGCTGCTGTCGGTCGCTGCCATATCAAACTTCGAATAATAGGTTGAATTAAGATATAGCCCATAGCCTTTGCTTGAATAGAAAAACGGCACGGATAAATAGGTCTTATCCCCTTGATTTTGATACTGGTTGTATACATAGGTCTCCATCACCTTGCCGCGCTGCTGTAAGGTAGCGTAATGCTCTCCAAACCCATAGAATTTTTCATCAAAAGGAGAAGCATAGGCATCCCGAAAACCATTGATAAGTGTACTGCCATCCGTCAGCCAGGAAAGACGGTTCTCCAAACCTCCGCTTTCGGAAAGCAGCGTATTATCATCGAGATCGTAAACCTGAAGACGATATGGATTCTTGGTCATCACAACCTTTATCTTACTGGTACTAATCTCCACTGCCTGCGTGGTTTCGTTGACACTGTATCCACTGATTCCGCTGTCAAAGGTATAGCTGCATACGGAAGGTATCCGCACTTGGAAAGCTAATCGAAAACTTTGGCGAAAAGCTCCCGCTATTTGGCACACCCGAAAAAACAACGTGTCCATTTGTTGAAGAATACAGGCTTGCACTGGATACATATTCCCAGCCGCAGACCTTAAAAGAAAACGATCCGACTTGCTTGGTATTGGCTCCATCCTTATTTGCATATACGGTATAGGTCACGCTATCTCCCTTTGCAAAGCTTCCGATGTTTGCCTGCCAATATGAGTTGTTTCCGCTGTTATACATCCAGGCTGCTCCCACATCCTGTTGTGGTATTCCATTTTTTGTATAAGAAATCCAAACACTTTGCCCGGATTCAATTGGCCAGGTCGTGCAGTTTATCAGCACATCCTCACCCGCCACCGGATCTCTAGGTGCACGCTCTGCCGGCTCGATATCATAGATACAATCCAAGCCATACGGTGCATGCCACACGCCCCCGATTGCAAAGACCGGCTCGCTAACCTAAGACCAGTGAAATCAGAATACTCCCAATTTTCTTTCCCATAAAAAACCTCCTTTACGATTTCTTTACTGTTCCCTATTAACGCTTACCTTTTAATACTCCCGCTTCACCTCTCCTTCCTCATAGATAAAATAACAAGTATCTCCTGGCACATTTACCTCATTTCCAACATAGGTTCCAAGTGGTTTTCCCTCTGGCAAATGCAAGGGGATACGACTTCCCTCTTTTGCAAATACTAAAATTTTTCCAACGGGACAAGATAAATGATAGCTTGTCTCTCCCACATAGCGCTCTCCTGTAAAAAAATCACACCAAATACCCTTTGGTAAATAGACTTCTCGTTTGGTATCGCCCTCATTTAGTATAGGGGCCACCAAAAGACTTCTTCCAAACAGATAGGTATCTTCTATGTCATAGACCTTCTCATCCATTTCATACGCGTAGGATAGATGGCAAAACAGGGGACGGTACTCCTCAACGGAGGCCTTTGCTTCGCTTATAATATAAGGCAGCAGATTCATGCGAAGATTGGCAAAATAACGATACGCGGTAAGGACAGATTCGTCCGCATTTACTGCGGCAATGTTCCATGGTGTTCGGTCGTTATTTGCACTTCTTCTTCGGTCGTCTCCAAACTGTCCGCTTCTTGGCTCCGCATGAAATTGCATAATCGGACTAAACGCTGCCACTGCGGCGGCACGCAGGTAAAGCTCACTGGTTGGCAGATCCCCTGCAAACCCAGCCAGGTCAAAGCCCCAGAAAAAGATGCCCGATAGTCCTGCCGAAAGTCCAGCTTTTACCTGTGCGCGAAGCTCCGAAAAATCCGAAACCTGATCGCCTGCCCAGTGTGTCGGAAACCTTCCTGCCCCCGTATAGCCCGCTCTGGAAAACGTAATTCCTTCTCTCTTTCCCCTGGTTCGCTCCAAAAATCGATAGTATGCCCCCACATAGGTATTGGGGTATGGGTTTTTCATCGCATATCCATCTCTTCCGTCCTTTGCTTGTGCCTGATAGTCGTATATAAACTCCCCGCCGTCCGTCTTAAAGCCATCCACGCCAAGCTCTGTTACCAGATAATCACGTTTTCGAAACCACCAGTCGACCGCCTCATCGTTGGTAAAATCCAAAAGCAAGGAGCCAGCGAACCAATTATCACAGATACGATAAGGACTTCCATCCGCTTTTTTGATGCAATAGCCTCTATTTATCGCGACCTCTTCATCCCGTTTGTGCTGGGTGGGTGCTTCCCCTTCGCCAAACTGCTTAATAATTGGAATCTGCCAAAGCAGCAGCTTCAGTCCATTTTCATGCAGGGCATCGACCATCCCCTTGGGATCTGGCCACCTGCCTTCCTTTGGATACGTATATTCTGCATATGAGTGGGCTTCCATCCCTTCCTTTGCCTCATAGACCGCATCGTTAAAGACATAAAAGGTCGCTTCATCGCTCCAGGCCTCTAGTACGAGTACCGTTGCTGGTATCTGATATTTTTTCATGTTTTCCACCTGCAACAGCGTCTCCGCTTGGTTGTCCCAGCCATTTGCAGACATCCATGGCCCAAATACCCAGTCTGGCGGAAGCTCTAAGCCGCCTGTCTTTTTTATGTATGTACTTAGCTGCTCTTTCATACTTCCAAATATGAAATGTATTTCATCTGCTCCTACTTTGCTCCCTGAACGCTTCGTCCGAAGCGTCACTTGATTTTTATCTTTCATCCCTTCTTGGATTGTAAAATCCACCATATGATCCGTATCATAAAAAACGCCATATCCTCGTTCTGTCAAAAAGAAAGGGATTGGTAAATACGTCTTATCTCCTTGATGCGTAAACTTTTCTACCACGCAGTTTTTAGGGGATAATCCCCGTTGGTTGACGCGATCAAATTTTTCTCCAAATCCATAAAAGGCTTCTCCGCCCAATTCAAGGGTGATACAAAGGTCTCTGATTTCATAAGCTGCCGTTCGAAGCAGCCGGATTGTATGCTCCCCAAATCGAAAGCTTCCTATTTGTTCTCCCCTTTGATTATAAAGGAACAAACCGATCTCCTCCTCATAGAAGAGGCGGTATTTCTCTTTGGTTATTTCTTTTTTATGCAAAAAGGTTGTAATCGCACCGTGATTTCGGATGTCCTCCTCGCTTACTTGCGTCTTTACCAAAATCCCTTCTAAGGAAAACTCAAATCGAAGCGCAATCACTTGATCCCCCAGCGAATAGCTTGCAATCATTTCCCCTTCATTTTCTTTGGTCATCCAAACCTTCTTAGGTTTTGAGATACATTCCTCCTTTAATACCTCGAAGCGGTATGTGTTAGCCAAAATGGCCTCTCCTTCACAAAAAAAGGTGTAGGAAACCTGGTCAAAGACTGCAAATGGGCCAATGACAAACTGGTAATAGGTCTTTTCCTCTTCTTGTAAAAAGACGGTTCCTTTTTGCTGTATGGGTTCTCCCCCATTTACCTGATAGGATAGCCAAAGGGGTTCCTCGTGCCCTGCCATTTGGTCAGCGTAGCATCGAATTTCTACGAAATCCTCCGTTGTGATCCATTCTGGCTCTCTTCCATAGTTCCCTGCCTGATAGGGATTGATACGATTCGGGTTATGTATGATATTCATCCTGTCCTCCATTTTACAGCTCCTTAAGATGCACAGAAGGCAGCATATTCTCATTTTTTTACTTGAGCCTATCCTACCTTCTGTGCTGTCCTATCTTTGGGTTACTGCTTATTCATTCATTAATTTCTTCGAAACAACTTCTTCTTGAATCTGATCCAGTACATCCTGTGCTGGTGTATTATTGATAACGGCCTCCTCAAGTATCGGTGTCATAACATCCACAACCTCACTATACTTAAGAAGGGCTGGCGGAGCTGCTGCATAATCCAGAGATTCCATAACCGCTGCCCGGTTGGCTGGTGGTGTCTGCACCAAATACTGCGCCATCAAGGTCTGATCGGACACGGTAGGAAGCTCCCACTGTGCATCCAGCCTCATTTGTACCACGTCCTTATTGGATGCCATATAGTTGATGAACTTAAAGGCTGCTTCTTTCTTTTCGCTGTTTTTGTTTACACAAGCAACGTTTGCAAAGAAATGTGCGGCATGTGTCTTATTTCCAGTTTCCACTGCGATATCCCAATCAAAATCGGTAATATTTTGTGCAAAGTCAGAGAATGCCCAAATTCCGGTATGAATCATACCAAGGTTTCCCGATTTAAATAAATCCCAGTCGCCGCGGCCTGCAAGATCTTCGGTGTTTGGCATAACGCGGTTGTCTCCGCATACACGGTCTAGCATCATTTGAAGCGTCTCTACGTTTTCTTTTGAATTCATCGTAAAGGTCTTGCCATCTTCACTGACTAATGAACCGCCATTGGTTTTCACTGTCTTATATAGCTCATTATAGGTAACTGGCTGATAGGTACCCCAGATATCATCTCCTAGTGCCCGAATCTTTTCAGCTGCTGCCTGCTCATCCTTCCAGGTCCAATCCGAGGTTGGATAGCTTACTCCTGCCTTATCAAAAAGATCCTTGTTGTAGATTAAAACGACAGTCGAAAAGCTTTGTGGTATCGCATAAAGCTTTCCATTATAGGTTGCGGCATTCATAGGACCCACACTATAGGCATCCTTTGAGGCTCCCGTTGTTGCAAAATAATCATCCAGAGGCTCCAAGGAATCCCGAATTGCATACGTTAAAAAATTTTCCATATTAAGCTCAAAGCAATCCGGTGCAGAATTTCCTGCCATCTTGGTTGCAAGTGCTGTAAAGTAATCATCGTAGCCAAGTGACTGTACTTCGACTTCGATATCTGGGTTGTCTTGTTCAAACTTTGCCACCATGTTCTTTAAGGTTTCGGCATTTGCTTCTCCTGCTGAAAACTGAAGATACACGATTTTTGTCTTTTCACCGGAAGCAGGCTCTGTGGTCTGTGTCTCCTGCGTCGTATCCTGTGCGGTATCAGTCGTTGCGCTGGTGTCATTGTTTGTGGTCTCACTTTGTGTCTTTCCACAGCCTGCTAATAAAGCGGCTGCCATAACTGCTACTGTCATGTAACGTACTAACCTTCTCATAAAAACTCCTCCTTAAATTTATACGTTAGGCCGCCCTGACACTATGCCAAGGTCGTGCCTTTGTACCATTTTTGTACCGTTTTTGTTATCCCTTGATGCCTCCGACTTCCAGCCCCTGATCAATATACTTTTGTACCATAACATAGACAATGACGATTGGAAGTATGGAGATTACAGCACCTGCCATTGTGATGTTTTCTTTTCCCTTTAGCTGTCCATTGAGTGTTGCCAGTACAAGCTGCAGCGTCTGTTTGTTGTTGCTGCTTAGGACAAGCAAAGGTTGTAAATAAGAATTCCAGGAACCCATAAAGTTCATTAAAATAAGGGTGAATAAGGTCGGCTTTGTCATTGGAAGCATGATTTTGATAAAAATCTTCTGGAGGCTAGCTCCATCCATAAAGGCCGCCTCAATATAGGCATTGCTGACTCCCATCATAGCCTGCCGCATCAAAAATACCCCAAAAGTATTATTAAGCGACATTAAAATCAGTCCTGTAAAGGTATCCAAAAGATGCAAGTGATTTAATATCGTATAATTTGGTATCATGGTAACAGTCGCTGGTATCATCATCGTCGCCAGATAAAGCAAAAATAATTTATCTCTGCCCCGAAATTCAATCTTTGAAAATACGAAGGCTGCCATAGTCGCGGACAAGACCGAAACAATGGTACAGGTAATGGCAAGATAAAAGCTGTTAAAGCCCGCCTGCCAAAAATTATAGCTTGACATGTTAAATATCTTTTTATAGTTATCAAAGGTCGGTTTTTGAGGTATCCACCGAATCGGAATTGTTCGAATAGCTTCATTCCCCTTAAAGGAGGTACTGAACATCCAGGCAAACGGAAGGATTACCATTAAAACTACGATCAGTAACACCAGATAAAATATCACATTTTTGATACGTTCTTGATTTTTTCTTTTATGCATCGTAGTTCACCCACCTTTTTTGCAGGATGAATTGCAGGATGGTTGCCACAAAAATGATTGCAAACAATACCCAAGACCAAGCGGCTGCATAGCCCATCTGATACATCTTGAATCCGTATTTATACACACGTTCCATCATAACAGTAGTGGCTCCTGCCGGCCCTCCTCCTGTCATAATCTGTACGGAATCAAACACCTGAAAGCCTGCAATTACATTGTAGACAAAGAGTAAAAATATCGTAGGCGAAATCAGCGGAAGCGTAATTCGAAACAGCTTCTGATACCATTTTGCCCCATCCATCTGGGCAGCCTCATAATACGTTGGATCAATTCCCTTTAGGGCAGCGAGGAAAAATAACGCGTAGTAACCCGTATCCTTCCACACAGCCACGATCACAATGCCGACCATTGCCCAGGCAGGATCGCTTAACCAAGCAGGTGCATCAATACCAACGACGGCAAGCCACTGATTGATAAAGCCAAATTTTCCACTAAGAATCCATCGCCATACGACCGCTGCGGCTACCCAGGAGGTAATAACGGGCGTATAAAAAATAATCTGTACAAGTCTTCTGCCCCGAAAATCCTGATTTAACAGGATCCCCATCGTAAGGGAGGTCACCATGATAACTGGTATGTACATCAATAAATACTGTAAATTATGCCAAAGTGTAGTAAAAAGCTCCCCTTCGGAAAATAACGTCTTATAATTGCCAAGACCCACTAAGGTGGCTTCGGATAACGGCCTTAGTACATCGTACGACAAAAGGCTGTAGACAGCGGACGCAATCATTGGCAATAAGCAAAAGACCAAGAGCCCAACCATAGAAGGCAAGAGAAATCCTGCAACCGCGATTCTCTTTTGTCTTTTATTTGGAAAATACAAGCGCTACACCTCCCTTATCGAGTCTCGCTCCACGATTTCAATTGGAACGATATAATCTTGCTTTCCTTTTAAGTTTCCTTCTAAAATTCCGATAATCATCTTCGCCGCACGCTCTCCCTTTAGCGAGATGTTTTGATCAATCGTGGATAATGCAGGGGTTGATATCTTAGAAATAAAGGTATTGTCAAATCCAAGCACGGAAATTTCCTCCGGTACCCTAATTCCCTGTGAGGACAAGCCCTTTAGTACTCCAAGCGCTAAAATATCGGCACTGCAAAAAACTGCAGTTATTTCTTCCCTTCGTTTTGCAATCAGTTTGGCGGCTTCCTCCCCGTATTCAAAATCCACAGTTCCATTCAGCACATCGCGTTTATCGAAGGCAATCCCATATTCCATCAGCGCATCCTGGTAGCCTCTAAGCCTTTCTTGATTAACCCCAGTCTCTTCGGTAGAACCTGTCACCAGCGCTATTTTTCTATGTCCCTTATCTAATAGATACTTCGTCGCCGTATACCCTGCATAGCAGTCATCCGTTCCCACCGTGTTAAAATGATAGCTTTTCACATAGCTGTCAATAATAACCGTTGGAATCTTTGAGTTCTGGATTTCTTCGAGCGTATCCTTTGGATAAACGCCAAGAATCACAATACCATCCAGATTTCTTTTTTTCGCCACTTCGACGTAGTTTTCATCTGCATTCGTTCCAGAAATCAAGACGTGATAGCCCTTTTTCCTTGCGGTATACTCCAAGCTACTTAAGAACTCAGAGTAAAACGGATTGGAAAACATAAATTCCTTATCCTTTTCTGTCTGTGGTATCACGACCCCAATCAGATTGGATTTGTTATTTGCAAGAATCCTGGCCGATAGATTTGGTACATACCCAAGATCATTCACTGCCTTCCAGACCTTTTCTTTGGTCTCCTCACTTAAGGTCTGTCCTCCCTTGTTATTAATGACATAGGAGACCGTCGCAATCGAAACCCCTGCCTCCTTTGCCACATCCTTTATCCCAACTCGCTTTACCATCAAACCTTCCTCCTTGTGACTTTCTATTACTTAACCGCTTAAGTTGAAGTGATGGAAAAAGTCGGTTTCAATTGCATAAATCCGTTGATGTGAAACATCCGATACGAAATTCTGTTTTTCTTGATTGACCGACTACATTTTGATATCCTATCGCTTAACCGTTTAAGTTAATTATAGAAGATTTTCGCTTATTTGTCAATGAAATTTGATGATTTTATCTCGGTTTTTTCGGCTGTGATGGTAATCTCATAACGTTTCTTTTGATATGCAACGGTAAACGCAAGCCGCGTCCATTCTTTCGGAAGATGTGGATGTACTTCTAGTCCCTCTTCTCCTGCAATCACTCCTGCAAAGCCCATGATAAGTGCCTGATAGGATGCCCCAAAGGCTGCCACATGAAGTCCTTCTCTTCCGGTATTTTCCATGGTATCCTCTAAATCCAGCATAATGCTCTTTTTAAAATACTCCACGGCCTCCCTCTCCATTGACAGATTTGCTGCAAGATTTGCGTGCACGCCACAACTTAAAGAGGAATCATGTAAGGTCTTTGGCTCATAAAAATTCCAAATTGCTCGCTTTTGCTCATCGGTAAAGGCTTTTGGTAATAAGGTGACCAATAATACCAAATCTGCCTGCTTTAAAACCTGATAACGCTGCAGACGATCAAAGCAGATACTATGGTAGAGCGGTACCCCATCTTTTTTATGTGCTGCAATATCCAGTGGTTCTAGCTTAAAAAACGTATCATCCTGTAAGTAAAGCTGTTTTTCGCTGTCATAGGGAAGTACTATTTTATCCTTGATTTCATCCCATTTTTCCACTTCCTGCTCGCTCAGATTAAGTTTTTTCCACAATCTGTCGTACTGGTCTTGATTGTGTTCTTTTAGATACGAAATACCCTGTAATGCAAGTAAGAAGTTATAGCGAATCAACCAATTGGTATAGGTATTGTTGGAGGTAATCCCGCAATATTCATCGGGTCCTTTGACAAATAGCAGGTTGTATTGATCCGTTTTGCTTTCATAAGTCAATCGGCTGACGTGGTATCTGGCGGCTTCGATGTAAGTCTCAATCGCACAGTTTTGATAAAACTCCATATCCTGGGTCATTCGCACATAATAATCCATCGCATACACGACATCCGCCGTTACATGGATTTCACTTTTTCCGATATCCCAGCTTTCACATTGTTCCCTTCCATCAATCGAGCACATCCAGGGAAATCTCGCCCCCGATAAGTTTAACTCTTTTGCATTTTCTCTGGCATCTGGAAGGCTCTGATAGCGATACAGAAGAAGATTTTTTGCTGCCAAAGGGTTCGTGTGGACAAAGAAAGGAAGCATAAAAATATCGGTGTCCCAAAAATAACAGCCCTTATACCTGCCATGCGTGATTCCTCTGGCACCAATGTTGACGGTGGAATCATTTTGTGCATTTGTCTGGATCAGCTGAAACAGGTTATAGCGTATGGCCGTCTGTAACCGCAAATCTCCCTCCAAGATAACATCTGCATCACGCCATTTTTCTTCCCAGGCCATTTTATTCTTCTGATAAAGCATTGGATACCCAAGCTCCTTGTTTTGCTTTATCTGGGCCATCGTCTGCTCCATCAGCTGATGAGGCTCGCATTCACGGCTTGTAAATACCGAAATGAGCTTATCAAAAATAAGTTCTTCACCTCTTTTTGCTACTTGATATCCAGAATAGCCATAGTATTGTTCTGGATGGTGGACTTCCTCCTTGACCACTGGCTCACTTTGGTTCGTGACTACAAGAAAACCCTCCGCAATTTCGATTGCAGCTTTTCCCGTGGTTTTGAATCGCAAGCAGCATCCTTCCTTTTGTATTCTCTCCATGCATGCGGTTAATTTTAACACTTCGTCATTTTGCTTGAGCTGATCATCGGCGATTGGCTGATTGGATGCACCTGTATAAATTCCCGTTGAAAATAGGACAGGAGCCTCCTGATCAAGTAGTTTGATTTGATATCGAATTGCAGCGGTATGTACATTTTCAATGCTCAAAAAGCGCTCACTTTTAATAGATACCCTACCATAGGAGTCCGTCTTCCACAAATAGCTTCGTCGCAGGGTTCCATCGTCTAGATGCAAGCTCTGTTCGCTAATTTCTACCGCTTTACTAAGCGGATCAAAGATTTCGTCTCCCACCATGAGTTTAGTCGCCATGAAATCTGGTACATTTACCATGTCTGTTATTTGCTCTTTGATATATTCGAACACCCCTGCAATATATGTACAGCGCTCAAAGCTTTGATTGCTTGCATCTTCTGGAAGGGTGCCTCGAATCCCCATATAACCGTTTCCTTGAGAAAAAATGCTTTCATAATACTTTTTATGCGTTTGCATCTCCTTTGTAGCATGAATGCTCCATCCCTTATAATCTAACTGATTCAAATTGTCTCCTCCGTTCTTATTTTTTAAACGCCTGATAGATTGCATAGGACAAAAATCCAGCACATGTGGCAAATGCATCTCCTGTGGTACTCTCTCCTGTGACTTCATCCACGCTTTCACAAGCTACTCCATGATCCATTTTTAATTGGAGCAAGATAGCACGACTGCTCTCTATCCGCTTGCAAAGAAGGCTATTGGCAACGCTAAGCACCCAAGGATGCGGGGCATGCGGACATCCTATTTCGGCAATTGGACTATTGGCAAAGGAGTAGGGATACTCTGGACTTCGAATCACTGCCACCGTATTTTGGTAAATCGGATCTTCTTCCTTTGAAAACCCATAGAAGGGAAGCAATTGAAGGCTCCCTGGCGGTTCATCGTATACATCCCAGTTTCCTTCCAAATCAACCGACCATGCATAGATTGGTTTTCCCTGGTACTCCTTGACACAGTGTGCGGCTATCGCATCGCGAACCGCTTCGGCCTGTTGATGTAATGCCTTGATTTTCTCTGGTTCCCACTGTGCTTTGTATAAGGACGCGATTTTTTGTAAGACATACCAAACCAGCACATTGTCATACGTCAGATACGGGTATACATGCATATCGTCCGTTGGCTGCAAAAACGTCTCATATAGTGCCACGTCTGGGTGCTTTTTTTTAGCAAGGCGCCCCAAAATCAAGGCAATCCCTTCCTTTATTTCCTCATTCTCTAAAATGCCAGTATCTTTTGTGTGCTCGACATAGTTTGCAAGTGCAATCACAGGTGCACAAAGCTCATCCAGCTCAAACCCCGGCTCCAATACCGTTCCATCGATGTAGCGGCTATGCACGCCGAAATTACGGCGCTGTCTGGTAAATACATACTGGAGCATTTCCTTTGCATAAGCGGCATCAGCTAAAAGAATCGATGGAAAGCTCCAAAGAAGGCTGTCGCGGTCCCAATAAGCAGCGCTTACATAATATCTGGGACTTCTTGAGGTCACAAGCACGAGCTCCTCGGTATCCATTGTTCTTCCAGAAGCATAGAAAAAGTTAAAAAACAAATTCCGCTGAAAAATCTCACACAGCGCATCCTCCGAAAGCGGAAGACAGCGCTCCGCTAGCCAGGCAACCGTCTTATCCTTTATCCTTTGGTACCCAGCTCTAAGCATCTCTTTTGCCGAGGTGGTCGCTGCTACTTCCTCCATACCCACGCCCCAAAATGAGGTCAGGCTCTTTTCTTCACCTGCGGGTAAGTTAAATGTAGTCTCAAAGCGATAGGCGATTCCATCCACTCCCTTTCGATAGCTATGTTTCATTTCCTCGGAAAAAATCGGAGCAAAGGCAAAGACTGAAACACCGAGCCGAAGATCAAAAACAAGGCTTTGGTTCCATGCACTTTCATACACATGGCAATCTCCCTTGATTTCCTTGTCTTCATTGATGGAATGAAAGGTCTGACTCCAGCTGCCCTCAAATCCAAGAGTGATTTGGTGCGAAGCATCGGAATTATTTTTTACCATAAGGGGATAAGAAAAGCCCCTTTCTTCTATTGGTGCAAGGATCTCCCCGCGATAGGAAATCCCCCTTTCCTCTCCTTCAAAAACTGGAATCCAATAGGTCTCGAATGCAAAACGGCTTGGTTCCATCAAAACGGTCTCTCCATCCACCAAAAGAAAGGGACGAAGCAGCGGACAATCATTGCTTCCCCGCACATCTAAAAGCCCCTTATACCCCATATGAAGCATCGTAAAATCCAGAATGGATGCATCCTTGGTATCAATGCAAGGAAGGGATATCATCTCATTTCCAGTACAAATATAATTTGGTTCCATGTAACACCTCCACGAATCGTTTAAACGTTTAAGTGTTTTTATTATAGCATGCCTTTTTTCAAATAGCAACTACTAGATTGAAAAATATCGGGAAGCCATATATGCCTTTACCTCCAGTAAGTCCTTTGCTACATAATCTGCTCTATCCTTGATTATCTTGGAAGGCTCTTGTAAATCAGGAACATGAATGCATGGTATCCCTCCCGCATGCGCTCCTATTATTCCATTTTCTGAATCCTCTAGGACAATTGTATGAACGGAATCTGTGCCTAGGCGTTTGATTGCAGTTAGAAAGATCTCTGGATCTGGCTTACTCTTTGTCACTTCATTTCCACAAACCACAACATCGAAATATTGCAAAATGGCACATTTTGTTAATGCGACTGTTGCTCTAGAACGATTGCTAGAAGTTGCGACTGCCATTTTTATCCCCTGCCCCTTTAGATACGCAATCAGTTCAGCAGCTCCCCTTTTTAGTGGTATTCCCTGCGTCTCAATTCGTTTTTCCACAATTTGCAAAACCGTCTCCATTGTTTCTTCTGCCAATTCCCTCGTTCCCATATAGGTCTCTAGACGTTTCTTTACCGTATCCGCATTTCTTCCCAAAAGGGTGCGGTAAAAATCCATATCAAACGTGATTCCTTTGTCTTTGGAAACCTTTTGGTACGCTAGAAATGTAATATATTCGCTGTCTATTAATAGACCATCCATATCAAAAACCACTGCTTCTATCATTATGTAACCTCTTTCCTTTTCATGCTTTAACTTTCCTCTTTATCTTCGAAGATTTCGATATTCCTTTGGCGTCATATTGACATATTTTTTAAATTGAAGCGAAAAATACTTATAATCGCTATATCCAATCAATTCTGCAACCTTATAAACTTTATGGTTGGTATCTGTCAAAAGTTTTTTTGCCTCCTGCATACGCACATCCTGAATATAATCCATGTAGGTTACGCCCGTTACTTTTTTAAATAAAAAACTAAAATACGTCTCCGATAAATAGACATGTTCACTGATCATGCGCAGTGTGATTTTTTCACTCAAATGCTCTGCTATATAATGTTTGGCTTTCTCAATCATTACGCTTTGCTCCTTCACCTCAGAAGAGTTGACGGTATCATCAATTTCCTTTGCTATGGTAGTCATTACCTGCGTCACATAATGCTTTAGCTCCTTGACTGTCAAAGCTTCCTTAACAAAATCACTGTACTCCT
>JASKJZ010000008.1 GCA_030154385.1 Clostridiales bacterium | reverse complement strand
AGGCTCACCGAAATTTGATCGTATTATCCGAAAATGTCAGAATCCACAGGTTACCCAAGAAAAATGGAAAGAGAAGATAGAAGGGAAAAAGGTTTATTTTTATAACACGAGCATCAGTGGAATGTTAGAGAATACGCCGTCATTCTTGCAGAAAATAGAGTATGTATTTAACTGTTTTAAGAGTATAGAAAATGCTTGTCTGATGTGGAGACCACATCCTTTATTGGAGTCAACATTTGATTCAATGAGACCTCATCTAAAACCACATTACGATGCATTGAAAAGACGATTTATAGACGAAAATCTTGGTATTTACGATACTACCCCCGATGTGACAAATTCTATTGCACTATGCGATGCATATGTGGGTGATGCAGGTACTTCTATCACTTCATTGTTTGGAATTGCCGGGAAACCAATGTTTATATTGAATAATTACATTCACTCTGATCCTAAGGAAGATGATTGGCGAGGAGAGATTATAACGGGTTTTAATGCTTTAAATGAAGATGATAGATGGATGGTGACGCAGGGAAATAAACTCTATTATTCTGAACCAGGAGCATATGATTATCATTATTGCTGCAGTTTATCAGAATTTTCCGCAGGAACATATTATTTAACGGTGAGAAGTTTTGGTGAAAAAGCATATGTTTGTCCAGTTAATGCACAGAACATACTTTTAATAGAAAATAAAAAGATTGCAAAAAAAATAGAACTTGAAAGGCGCGTTGATAAGGGACCTGTATTTGCTGATGCGTTGAAATATGAACAGTATATATTTTTGATTCCAGCAAATTATGGAGCGATAGTCAGATATAACACAGTTACTGAAGAAATAAAATATTTTACAGAAAATATGGAGATTTTTGTGCGCAAAATGGAGCAAGGCTTAAAGGCTGGAGGTAGCTGTGTGTATAAAAGCTTCTTGGTGGTTGCTTCGCCAGTGGATGATCTTGTATATATATTAAATCTTCAAACTGAAGAAATTCAAATTAAAAAAATCGGAGGAAACAATAAAAGTGGATCTTCGAAATTGGTAGCTGATAATGATGATATTTGGATTATACCACAAAATGGAGGGATTGTAAAAAGGTGGAATCTAATGACTGGCGACTTAATGGAATTTGATGTTTTTCCCGGAGAATTAAAGTGTATTCAACCTTTCCAAAAATATGAATGTACAGATTATCCATTTGGCTATCCAGCAATTACAGAGGACGCGGTCTATCTTCCTCCGAGTTGGGGGAATTTATATATAAAGATAGATAAAAAAACCGGACAAATAAAAAAGTGGAAGCCGGAGTTTAAGGTAAATACTGTTAATGAGTACTATTTGCCGGCATGTGGATGTCATTACATCAGACCAAGTGTGGATAAAAATCAATTTTATAGAATGTTTTCAGTGACGGATAGAATGCTTTTTGATGTGAATTTGGATACGGGTGAATGTACTAACATAGAAGTAAAGTTTGATAAAAAGGAATTAGAAAATCATGAATCGGGGTTTTCTAAATGCGACGAATGGCTGCAGTATTGCTGTAGAGAAAATGCACTGAACTCACTAAATCATTTCCTTACAGATTCATGTGTAGGTAATAAGTTTAGCAAAAAGGAACAAATACAAGCTTATGAAACGGTGGCTTCAAATCCTGATGGAAGCTGCGGCGAAAAAGTACATGAATATGTTGTAAAGCATTTAAGAAGGGGGATTTTATGACAAAGGTTATCACATATGGGACGTTTGACTTGTTTCACGAAGGTCATTACAGACTGTTGGAAAGAGCTAAGGAGTTAGGTGATTATCTGATAGTTGGGGTATGCTCTGAGGATTATGACAGGGCTAGAGGAAAACTTGGTGTTGTAGATTCCCTAATGACCCGTATGGAAAATGTGAGAAAAACCGGATTTGCTGATGAAATCATTGTGGAAGAGGCAGCTGGCCAAAAATATAGTGATATAAAGAAATACAATATAGATGTTTTGACAGTAGGATCTGATTGGATGGGTCAGTTCGATTATTTGTCGGAATACTGTAAGATTGTATATTTGGAAAGAACAAAAAACATATCCAGTACTATGCTTAGGGAGCAAAAGGCAAAAATTCAGAGAATAGGTATTATTGGGTGTGGGAGAATTGCTAATAGATTTGTTCCGGAAGCAAAACTGGTCAGCGGGGTGAGCGTTCAGGGAGTATACAATCCACGTACGAAAAGCGCAGAAGATTTTGCACATAAATGGGAGATTGAAAGTTATGCCGATATAGAAACTTTTTATGATAATATAGATGCGGTATATGTGGCTTCTCCACATGAAACTCATGCAGGTTACATAAAGGCGGCTTTGATGCATGGTAAACATGTGATTTCGGAAAAGCCGATGACTTTGAGGACAGATGAAGCTGAAAAACTCTTTGAATTAGCAAAGGAGAGAAAACTTGTGCTGATGGAAGGAATTAAGACTGCTTATTGTCCGGGCTTTACAAAGCTTTTGGGGATTGCTACAAGTGGAAGAATTGGTTCTATCAGAAACGTGGAGGCATGTTTTACAAAATTAGAAAATCCTCAAAATCGCGAATTGGCAGAAGTAAAATACGGAGGAAGCTTTTTAGAACTTGGAAGCTATTGCTTATTACCAATTATAAAACTTTTTGGTACGACATATGAAGAATTACGTTTTGACACTGTAATAGATAAAGAAAATGGACTTGACATTTTCACAAAAGCACAATTTGTGTTTAAAAATGGTCTTGCTCAGGCAACTTGTGGACTTGGTGTTAAGTCAGAAGGGAAAATGATTATCTCTGGTACTAGGGGATATATTGTAGTAGATGCGCCATGGTGGAAGACGAATTATTTTGAAGTACATTATGAAAATCCTATGGAGATTGAAAAACATTCTGTCACATTCTTGGGAGATGGATTACGCTATGAGATTAGTGATTTTGTGGCCTCTATTAATGGTAGCGGTAAGAATGAATTTAAGATGTCGAGGAAAGAATCCGTTGCAATGTCAGGCATTATGGAAAGGTTTATGAAAGATATGGGCCGTATTTGAGAAATAAAAAACGTGCAATAAACGAGGAGATGAAATATTGATAGCTCTTAGTGATGAAAAGTTAAGAACTCTTCAATTAACAGAATTGGAGTTACTTGAGGAGGTGGATCGGATATGTAAAAAGCAAAATATTCATTATAACATCATTGCAGGAACTCTTCTCGGGGCGGTTAGGCATAGGGGATTTATTCCGTGGGACGATGATGCTGATGTGGCACTGCTTCGAGCAGAATATGAAAGGTTCGTAGAGGCATGCCGTATTGAATTAGATACGACGCGCTTTTACTTTCAAGATCATAACGAGACAAATGGTTACCGCTGGGGTTATGGAAAACTTCGTAGAAAAGAAACACTATTCTTGAGAGAATATCAGGAGCATATGCCATATGAACAGGGAGTGTTTATTGATGTATTCCCATTGGATTATGTACCAAATTGCCATTTAGGCAGAGCGTTTTCAAACTTCATGTGTTTTGTGTATCGTAAGTTTTTTTGGTCGGAGGTTGGGAAGATAGCTGATAAAAATGTATTAAAACGTGTGATATACAAAATTATGAGCAGATACCCAGAAAAAAAGCTAAAGGATAGTTTTAATCGATATATTAAAAAACGAGACAGAAAAGTAACTGATTGGGTTCGTATTCTTACATTTCCTACACCGAATAAGGAGTATGGGTATAAAACCAAGTGGTATGAAAAAAGTGCTAATATATATTTTGAGGGAATACTGTTTCACGGTATCGAAGAATATGATGAATATCTTAGCTTTAAGTTTGGTGATTACATGTCACTTCCACCAGAAAAGGACAGAAAGATACATCCGGTTTCAAAAATTAAGCTTTTGAAATAAATTGCTTAATAAAAAAGAGGAAGCTCTAAAAACAAACTATAGGAGTATAAAGCAAAAACATGAAAAAAGTAGCAGTCATAGGAATTAATGATGGAATTATTAATGCTTTGTTTAAAGAACTGGATCCGGATAAGGTAGAAATTGTCGCTTTTCTTGACAATTCTGAAGATGAACAATCGACTGAATACTTCGGCATGAAGGTATCTGATCCTGAATCATATATAGCTAGTAAATTCAACGCTGATTACTTTATCATCACTGCGTTATCTGCCTATCAGGCAATAAAGGAGCAACTGGAAAGGCTGGGAATCAAAATAGAAAGAATACAGCCTTTCATCCCAGAGTTGTTTTGTAAATATGTTGTTGGACCAGTACAATTTGATGAAGATTTAATAAATGAGATTTATTTTGACCCTGTTAAGACTTTAGAAATTGCACACAGATATCAAGAACAATATCTTAAGTATACAATATATGGACGATTCACTGATGAACGTGATGCATGGTATAACAAATCATCTTTGATAGCCCATGCTTTAGGCGGTCGCATCGGAAAAGAGAAGTTAGAGTACACTAATTCTCTTGAGGCGTTTCAAACATCTATTACCAATAATTATACGCTTATGGAATGTGACGTGTGCACGCTGCGGGATCGAGGGGTTGTTCTTGCCCATGAGAATTGTATGCTTTGGGAATGTAAGGTGAGAAATTATACAACGTTAAACTTGGAGCAGTTGTTTAGAAAACTACAGGAAAAGTCTTTTCTGACAGTTTTGATAGATGTAAAGTGGAAAGATCACAGTGATTATACATTTATTATTAGCGAAATAGAAAAAAACTTAAGAAAGGTTTCTGTAAATGAGGAGAGTCATCTTTCACTTAAGAAGCAGATTGTAATACAGGTATATGACGAAGAAACAATTATATGTGCTAAGGCTTCAGGTTTTCAGATGTTTTTCACACAATATAGAAATCAACGCAGATATGAATTTATGAATACAGTAGACCTTTGCTATAGATACGGAATAAATGTAGTGGGTATGGGATTGTGGCCTGAAGAGCCTATTCAAAAGAAGTACATGAAAGCCTTTGTAGACAAAAACATAAAATTATTTGGTTATAGTACGGATTCATTTGAAGATTACGGACGTTTAATAGATATGGGATTCACAGGAGTAATCACAAACTTCTTAAGACCAAAAGACATAGCGTGCAAAGGATACCAGTATGAGAAAAGTTAAAATTTTACAATTTCCTATAGCAGCATCTAATGGAGGTATTACTCATTATGCTGTTGAAAATTGGAGATGGATGGATAAAGATAGATTCCAGTGTGATTTTGCAACCATGAGCCCGAATCTCCCTTTTGCGGATGAGTTAAAGAGAATGGGGGCGAATATTTATTATATATCGACCTATGCAGAAGATGACATAGAAAGGTTTATAAAAGAATTCGAAAATATACTCTCAAATAATTATGATGTGGTTCACTTACATACAAAGCAATGGAAAAGTACTACTGTAGAAGAGCTATGTAAAAAACATGGAGTACCTATGGTAATAGTGCATGCACATTCTACAAGATGTGATAACGATAATGCAAAGATTAGAGAAAAAGAAAACAAGGCGCATATTCGGATTCGCAATGAATTAAAAAAAGATATAGCTACAGACTATTGGGCATGTTCTTCTGAAGCAGCCAAGTGGCTTTATGGGGCGAACCTGTTAACTGATGTCAAAATAATGAAGAATGCTATAGATACAAATAAGTATTCTTTTAATTTATCTATAAGAAATCAGTTAAGAGAACAGTATGGTTTAACTAATAAAACGGTTATAGGAAATGTTGGACGGCTTGTTTATCCCAAAAACCATGAATTTTTATTAAAGGCATTTGCCAAAGCAAAAGATTATCGTGACAATCTGTTCCTTTGTATTGTAGGTGATGGCCCCCTTAAAACGGAACTTGAATCTTTGACCAGAGAATTGGGGGTTTCCGAAGATGTTATTTTTGCTGGAAATAAAAATAATGTAAATGAGTACTATCAGATGTTTGATTTGATGGCCTTTCCCTCTAGGTTTGAGGGATTGGGAATGGCGCTGGTGGAGGCACAGGCCGCAGGTCTGAGATGCCTGGCGGCAGATAATATTCCAAAAGAAGTACAGATAACAAATTTAATAAAATACCTACCGTTAAACATTGATGTTTGGGTGAATGAGATGACAAAATTTAATTGTGATGAAAGCAGAATGGATATGGAACCATCTGTAGAAAATACAGGTTTTAACATAAAGCATCAGATAATTGTTGTTGAGAATGAATATTTGAGGTCGACAGAACGGAAAAATGATGAGGGGAGGAGTTGAGAATGAATGATGATATAAGTATTAGTATAATAGTTCCAGTTTATAATGCTCAAAAGTATTTATACCAGTGTATAGACAGTATTTTAGATCAGTCTTTCAAGAGTTTTGAACTTTTGCTCGTGGATGATGGCTCTACAGACTTATCCGGTGACATTTGCGATGAATACGCAAAATCAGATAGTAGAGTGCAGGTAATTCATAAACAAAATGGTGGTAATACAAGTGCTAGAAGAGCAGGGGTCAATAAAGCGCAAGGAGAATATATCGGTTTTGTGGACAGTGATGATTGGATTGAATCCGACATGTATGAAAACTTATTGAAAATTGCACGCAAGACCGGAGCAAATATTGTTTCATCAGGCTATTATAGAAGTTATGAGACCTCAGAGTCTTTGATTTATGATGCAGCTGCGGAGGGACTTTATGGTGCAGCCGATTACTCCGAGATAATCAGTATACTAATAGGTGCTTATGATGGAACTGGCAGGCGTATGGTGCCGAGTATGTGTTGTAAAATATATAGGAAAAATCTTATTCAAAGAGTTATAGAAAGATTGCCGGATATTATACAGTATGGTGAGGATCTTTATTGTACAATTTCCGCTGTATTGATGTCAAACTCAATCTTTGTGATACACGATGCATTTTATCACTATAGGATGAATCAATTTTCCATCGTTCACACAAAAGATGAGAACTTTTTTGCAAAGATCAATCATCTGTTTTTGTGCATAAGAAATGAAATATTAAATTATCCTGATCATAGAGATGATTTGCTGAAACAGCTTGCATATAACATTACGGATTCAATAATCAAAGGCATCAACTACCGCTTTGACTTTGGCACAGAGGTTTCTGTGCCGGATTATTATTTACCGGTAGATATACTTGGTTTGGCAAAAACAGTTGTATTGTATGGGGCAGGCAAGATTGGAAGGGAATATTACAGGGAATTAAGAATACATCCGGAATATAAAATCATTGCCTGGATAGATAAGAATTATGAAACATGCAATATGACAGATGTTGAGATTAAGCCTGTGGAATATGTCTCTCGGCTAGAATATGATATTGTCCTATTAGGAACCATGTATGAGGGAATGGCGGATAACATGAAAAAGACGCTTATGGAACTTGGAGTTGCTGAAGATAAGATTGTTTGGTGTCAGCCCAGGAATTGTATATCTGTGAAATAAAACAAGAAGCGTTTCAAACTTAAATAGATAAGGACAGGTTCATGGATTCATGAAAGTTATAACAATGTATTTGCCACAATTTCATAAAGTGAAAGAAAATAATGAATGGTGGGAAGAAGGATATACGGAATGGACAGCAGTAATGCGCGCCGGAAAACAATATGAAAGTCACAACCAGCCAAGGATTCCGTTAAATAATAATTATTACAATTTACTTGAACATGATGTTATGTTAAATCAGGCAATCTTAATGGAAAAGTATGACGTGGACGTTCAGTGCTTCTATCATTATTGGTTTAAGGGTGGCAGAAGAATTCTTGAAAAGCCTGCAGAGAATCTATTGCAATGGATAGATATTAATATGCCATTTTGTTTTTGCTGGGCAAATGAGACATGGGCGAGATCATGGAGTGCCGTTAAGGATAAAAACGTCTGGAATGATAAGCTTTCAAATATAAATGTTGAGCAAGGCAGTGGGATTCTGTTGGAACAGGACTATGGTGATGAGAATTCATGGAGACAGCATTTTGAATACTTACTGCCGTTTTTTATGGATAATAGATATCTAAAGATTGAGAACAAACCTGTATTTGTTTTTTATAAAACGGTACAAATACCATGTCTCGATATCATGCTCCGGCTATGGGAAAGTCTTGCTAAGAAAAATGGGTTTGACGGAATTTACTCTATTGGTTCCAATGCGAACGCTGATTGCGAAGCAATATTGGATAAAACCCTTATTCATGAGCCTCAGAATATAACAGCATTATTCAGACATAGTGCTGAATCTCATGCCGGATCACTTACAGTGCATGATTATGATGAAATCTGGAAGGGGTTGCTGGAATATACAGATACTAAAAAAAACGCAATTTATGGCGGATTTGTTGGTTATGATGATACTCCTCGAAGAGGATCAAAGGGTACAGTAATTAAAAATCAATCACCGGAAAGCTTTGCAATTTATTTTTCAAAATTGCTGGCAAAAAATTTTGTGAGAGGAAACGAACTTGTTTTCTTAAATGCATGGAACGAATGGGGCGAAGGAATGTATTTGGAGGCTGATGTAGAAGATGGCTATTCATATTTAAATGGAATTTCTTATGCGAAGAAACACTATAAGGAGTATCTCCAGGAATTTGAAAGAGTATCTGATTCTGCGGCCTGTTTTCAAATTGAAGCTTTAAAAAAACAAAATGAGAGATATAAGAGCTATTGGGATACATTGGACAAATGGCTTTGTCTTAAAGAAAAAGGGGTAAATTTTGAAGAGTATTTTATAATTAGGCGCATTAAGAACCTGGCAATCTATGGCATGGGAATGGTAGGAAGACACCTTTATAATGAACTGTCAGGCGGAAGCATAAAGGTTGTATATGGAATAGATCAGCAAGGTCAGGGCCTTAGCAAAGACCTACCCATATATCGAATCGAAGATGAATTGCCTGAGGCTGATGCAGTAGTTATAGCAGTTACGTTTGCTTATGAAGAAATGGTAGCAAACTTAAAGGAAAAGGGAATTAAACAGATTATTCTGTTGAACGAAGTATTAGAGAGATTGTGATAGACGGATATATAATACCATCACGCATATTGAAGAGGTGAAAATTTTGAAGAATATAAGGATCAAAAATGTTGAATTGAATATGAAGTACTATTCAGGGATAGATGAATATTCTGATGGTGATATAGAAGACACAATTCTGAAATATGTAAGAATGGAATCAGATTTAGAAAAAATATGCTATGAAACAGAGGATTTTGCTGTATACTATCATCTTTCGAAAGAACGTGAATTAATCGTTGAACCGATGAATATAAACAAAACGCATAATGTACTTGAAATCGGCTCCGGATGTGGGGCTGTTACAGGTGCATTAGCAAGGAGGGCCTTTTGTGTTGACTGTATTGATCTTTCAAAACGGCGTTCACTAATTAATGCCTACCGGCACAAAAACCATGAAAACGTCAGAGTATATGTGGGGAATTATGAAGATATAGTCATTGATGATAAATATGATGTTATTACATTGATAGGAGTGCTGGAGTACGCAAATTATTATATTCATTCCCAACGTCCGTATGTAGATTTTTTAAAGGGATTGTATGATAAATTATCAGATGATGGAAAAGTGTATATTGCTATAGAGAATCGATTGGGAGCCAAGTATTTTGCCGGATGTAAAGAAGATCATAATGGACTTGAATATAGTGGTATAGAGGGGTATTTGGGAGAGGTTGGAGCGAGAACTTTCTCCTACTATGAGCTATGTGATTTATTTAATCAAGCGGGTTTTGTAAAGCATACGTTTTATTATCCTTTTCCAGATTATAAATTTCCTTTAAAAATATATTCTGATGAATATCTTCCATTAAAAGGGTGTAAGTTGTCGAAAGGAAGCAATTATTATGTTTCAAGGACAGAGGTATTTGATGAAACAAAGTTTTGGAATTCCTTATCGAACAAGGAAGAATTCAGAATGTTTTCCAACTCGTTTTTGGTCGAATTAAGAAAGTAGGATTTTATGGAATTGTTATATTGTCAGAGTTCTCTTGAAAGAAAAAAAGAGTACCAGGTTATTACTAAAATTGTGCAAGGTAGTGATAACAAAAAGCTGGTGATAAAAAGGGCTGTATATCCGGAGGGAATGAGACACATACAGCAAACATTTGAAAATGAGCAATTAATGAAAACTTCACACCCAGGTCATACACCGGGAAGCGTCATGGGTGCGGATAATATGGAAATAATCACACCACATATTAAAGGCAAAACTATGGGGGAATTATTAAGAGAAGCGTTAATTAATAGAAAAATATACGAAGCTGATGAAATAATAAAGAAGTGGAAAGAAATAATTATTGGCAAGACAGGAACATGTCAGTTTTACATAACAAAGCAATTTATCACGGTGTTCGGACATCTTGAGTTTCCCAAGGATACTCCTGCAATTAAAGTGTCAAATTTTGATGCCATAGGCGATAATCTAATTGTTCAAAATGATGGTTCGGTAATATGCATAGATTTGGAATGGGTGTTCTCATTCCCCATTCCTGTAGATTTTATTTTTTTTAGAGTATTATATGATTTCTATCTGGAAAATTCCAATATTTGCAGGCAGGAGGAACTATTACAACTTGCAGCTATAGATGTCAGGTATATTGATATTTACAAAAAAGGAATAGATTCGTTTGAAAAATATGTTTTTTGGGATAAGGAAAGAAATATTAAGTACAATGAATTTGGAAAGCTATTTAAGCAGCCGCAAATAAATCAAAGTATTTGCATAAAAAATCAGGATTATATATTTCCTAACTGCATAGAGAATCAATATAAGAAAATAGTGGTCTATGGAGCAGGAAAGGTAGGACAAAGCTATACAACCTATATAAAAAATTCCAATGATATAGAATTAACAGGGTGGGTGGACAAGAAAGCTGATTTATATAGAAAAAGAGAAATGGATGTTTATGCTCCATCTGAGCTATTAGCTTTAGATTTCGACGTTTTAATAATTGCAGTATCAAAAGAAAGTCTTGCGAATGAGATAAAAAGGGAATTGGTGGTGATTGGAATTGAAGAAGAAAAAGTGTACTGGGCAAAACCGATTCGAACTTAAAAAAAATATTTTTAATAAAGACGAGTATATCATTGCTGATATTATAAATCATATATGCTTATGTATTAGCAAGCCCATTATTTATACTTTAACTTCCTCTTATGACAAATTAAAGGGGATATATCCAGGCATTCAGGTTGTAGAGGTGGGGAATATAAGTACAGTTCCTAATGACTCTATATGCTATTTAGAAGTTGAGTCAGAAATGGAATGTGAAAAAATAATAGAATCTGGAAAGCATCGGCGAAATGATATTGATTATGTAATTTACTGTAAAGAATTTAATGGTAAACCAAGATATGAAAAAGACGAAGAATATCATTGCTTGGAAGTTGTAAGTTCATTAAATGGGGGCGTGATATTAACTGGAAATTTGTTTTCTTTTCATAGCTGGATAATACCTGATGATTTTAGAGTATTGGCAATTATCCACTGTTTTAACGAATCGGATGTAATAGAAGATACAATTAATTATCTACTTGGGCAAAATGTTGATTTGTATTTAATAGATAATTGGTCGGATGATGGAACATATGAAATAATAGAAAATTATATAGAGAGATATCCTGACAAAATCAGGTGTGAAAGATTCCCAGCTGCAGGAAAGAATGATTTTTTTGATTTGTTTCATCAATTGGAAAGAACAGAGCAAATTGCAGGTTTCGAAGAGTACAGCTGGTTTATGCATTATGACGCAGATGAAATACATGTATCACCATGGAAAAACACTACACTTAGAGAAGCGATTTATCAGATAGACAGGCTTGGATACAATACAATAGATAATACCGTAGTTGACTTTAAGCTTACGGATGAAAATCGGGAGAGTAACATCTTTTCCCAAGACACATATTTTGATTATGGACATAGAAGTGCGCATTTTGTTCAGAGGAAGACATGGAAGAAAAGCGATGCAGTTGAGCTGAAGTTATCGGGTGGGCACTGTGCACAGATTCCTCAAAATAGAACGTTTCCGTTGAACATTTTAAACAAACACTACCCTTTACGCAGCATCGAGCAAGCAGAACGCAAGATTTTTAAAGATAGAAAGCAGAGATTTAAAAAGGAGCAACAGGAGAGAGGCTGGCATGGACAATACAATGATATTAAGAATAAATCAGAAATATTAAATAATTCTGAAAAGTTGCTTTTATGGGATGAATATTCATACGACAAATATTATATTCCTTCTTTTCTGACTTGCGGAATCAGGCGGGAAGTGAGACAAGGAATTGAACAGCTGGATATTGTGGCAGGCAAAAAAATTGTTATATATGGTGCCGGAAATATGGGGTTAGAAGTATTTATATATTTATATCGCAAATGCAATGTTATTTCTTGGATAGATAAGAACAATGAGTTAATTGGTAGCAGGTTTTTTATGCAGATAGATTCTATTGAGAGTATATTAACAAAAGACTTTGACATTTGTCTAATTGCCAATGGTAAAAGAGAAGTGCAAAAAATTATTAAGGATATGCTTTTCCATTACGGAGTGAGTAATGAAAAGATAGTTCTGTTTCCATAAAGCAGATGAAAAGGAGTGCATCAAGCTTGAGTAATATAAAAGTATCAGTAATTATGCCTATGCTGAACTCTATTGAGTATCTGGCAGAATGCATGAAGAGTGTATGTAATCAGACATTGAAAGATATTGAAATTATATGTGTAGATGCAGGTTCAAAAGATGGTACAATAGAATTGATTTTTTCTTATATGAAGACCGATAAAAGAATTATATTAATTCAATCCGAAAAAAAAAGCTATGGTGCTCAGGTAAACCTTGGAATTCAGATGGCTAAGGGCGAATACATAGGGATTGTTGAGTCTGATGATTATATTTCTTTGGATATGTATCAAAACCTTTATAGAAATGCTAAGGAAAACAAACCGGATTTTATTAAAGGTGGGTTTATTCAATTTGGAGATATCAATAATACTCGATTTTATGAGAAAACATGTAAAAAAGACGATAATATGAATGTGCTGATTGATTTATATTTGCTACCGAAGTATAGGTTGTTCGATCCTGTACATATTTGGACTGGTCTATATAAAAAAGACTTTTTACTTAAAAACAGTATACAGTTAAATGAAACATCGGGCGCTTCCTATCAGGACACTGGATTTTCTATTTTGGTAGGGGCGTTTGCCGGAACATGTATGTATACTGTGGACTGTGATTATTATTATAGAATAGATAATTCAAATTCGTCTGTCAAATCCGATTTCAAGACGTGTTCTATAGTGGAAGAATATGACTATGTTTATAGAAGACTTAGAGAAAGTAGTGTTGGCACCGATTTTTTTGAGGAAGAATTAAAAAAATACAAGTTGATTAGTTATTTCTGGAATTATCGCAGGTTATCTTCTAATGGCAGAAGAGAATTCCTTGCAAGAATTTATAATCAGATGGATGAGTACACTCCAGTACTGGATAAGTTAACGGAAGCTGATCAGAGAATATTATATTATCTTTCCGTATTTGATAGAGAGGAGGAATATAATAAATTTGAGCATCAACAGTATACTTTTTTAAAATGGTTTAGGGATTCAACTAATAATAACCATAAATGCGTTTGTGTATCAGCAGGATATTATGCCGAGAGATTTGTAAGTATGCAAGCTATCATTGGGGCGAAAATAATTGAAGCAGTATGTGATAATAATGTGTCCATACGCGGCATGGACTTTCATGGATACCAAATTATTACGGTTGAGGAGGCAGTTAATATTTATAGGGAATTAACATTTGTAATTGTTAATAAAAAGTATGCATGTCAGATAAAAGAGCAGCTTTTATCCCTAGGTGTTGGTAATGAACAAATTATTATTTCATATATATTTCCTGATTTTGTTAGCGTCATAGAATACTTTAAGAATGCATTTCAAATGAAAGGAATAAATACAAATGATGACGAATTATAAGGTATCCGTACTTATGCCAAGCCTTAACGTGGCAAATTATATAGATCAATGTATTTCATCTGTTGTAAATCAGACATTGAAGGATATTCAAATCATTTGTATAGATGCTGGATCTACGGATGGAACACTTGAAATATTGGAAAAGCATGCGAATACAGATGATAGGATAACGATTGTTCATTCAGATAAAAGAAGCTACGGATATCAGCTAAACCTTGGAATTGATGCCGCAAAAGGTGAATATATAGGCATTGTGGAAACAGATGATATTGCAGAGCCAGATATGTTTGAGGTTTTGTACAATACTGTTCATGGCAAGGACATAGATTATATAAAGGGCAATGCAGTTCAGTTTTATGAAAGGGCTGGAAGCATTCATAAAATACTACAATATACCCCTTACGTAGGTCTTAGGGATATCAAAGAAGAGTATTTAGAGGTTAATCCATCAAGTGATCCTACAATTTTTTTATCAGATAATTTTTTGTGGAATGGAATCTATCGTGCAGATTTTTTTAAGAGCATTAGATTTCAAGAAACTTTTGGTGCGGCTTTTCAGGATATCAGCGTATTATTTCGAATTATTAGTACGGCACATAAGGCAAGATATGTCAATCGTAGCGTGTATTTGTATAGACAGGACAATTTTGCAGCATCTTCTTATAATAGTAAAAGTATCATATATACAAACGGAGAGTATTACCATATCATAGAAGAATTTCTGCAAGGGCTGTCTGGTGGCTGGGTAAAAATTTGTTATAAAAAAATGGTTTTATTGACTCTTAACCGGTTTTATGAGATGGCATCGTCAGGAATATTTTGGAGAGTGTCAGAGAATGGAATTGAGGGTCTGCGGGCAAAGTTAAGATATGCTTTGGATAAAAGGATATTGTGTAAGGAAGATTTTACTGATGTGCAGTGGGCAAGGGTACATATGCTCTTAGAGAATCCGAGAGAATTGTTTCAGTATGATTATGAGTATTACATGAATAAGGTAAGATACATTCATAGCATTAGGGAAGCAATCGGGAATAGTGAATATATTATTTTTGGCTGTGGCCAGTGGGGCACATATTTAGCGGATATTCTTCAGATACATTATGGCTTGACACCGAGAGCTTTCTGGGATAATGCTTCTTCTAAGTGGGGAACGAAAGAAAAGGGAATTTATACGGAAATGCCTTGTAATCTCAAAGATAGTTCAATAAAATATGTGATTGCAAATAAAAGATGTGTTCAGGATATTAAAAAACAATTAAATGGGTTAGAAGTAAGGCCTGATCAAATCATTGAATTCAGCATTGAGTGGATTGATATCAGGCTGTATCGTTCGAGAGAATGCTTTAATCAGATCAAAGGTTATAATAAGGGGAAATAAGTGATGAGGGGAGTAGTGAAATGAATCTTATCCATGAACTGAATAAGGGGATTTTGAAATGGTATACATTCTCACTTCCATGTAAGGTATTATGCATAGGAAGTGAGCTGGATAGTAATAATCCCATAGCAGAATGCCTTATTGAAATGGGAACAGACTGCTTTTATTTACCAATGAAACAGATAAATGAAGAAAGCTTTAGCTTTCAAAAAGAAAAATATGATTATGCAGTTCTGATTGGTTCTATAGAGTACGCCAGGAATCCGACTAAGTTTTTGAGCGTAGTAAGAGAAAGCCTCAAAAGCGGCGGTGTTCTTTTAATAGGATCAGATAATCGCCTTGGCATCAGGTATTTCTGTGGGGATAGGGACCCTTTTACAGGACGTAATTTTGACAGTGTAGAGAATTACTTGCGTATTAATCCGGCAGACCGGCAAGAAATGGAGGGCAGACTCTATTCGAAAGCAGAACTTTCTTATATTCTGAAACAAGCGGGCTTTGGTAATAAACGTTTTTATTCTGTTTTTCCGGATATTTCCAGACCGCAAGTTCTTATTTCTGAGGATTACGTGCCGAATGAAGAATTTAATATCAGAATTTTTCCGCAGTATAATTATCCCGATACGGTTTTTTTAGAGGAAGAAAGCCTTTATTCTACGCTTCTTGAGAATAATATGTTTCATTCAATGGCGAATGGATTTTTGATTGAATGTCCATTAAATGGGGTTTATTCCAATACTCTGCAAATCACTGTATCTATGGATCGTGGTCCCGAAAATGGAATGTGTACAATAATCAGGAAAGATAATCAGGTAGAAAAAAGAGCTCTTTACAAAGATGGGGTGAAAAAACTGTATCAGCTTGCAGATAATAACAAGTATCTTCAAAAACACGGGATACATATGATTGATGCAAGATTAGATAATAATTCTTTGGTTATGCCATTTGTGGATGGAATTCCACTAGTTACTTATTTTAGAGAATTAATAAAATCGGATAAGGAAAAATTCTTGAGCGAGATGGATAATTTTTGGAATCTTATAAAGAATTCTTCAGAACATGTACCTTATGATCAAATAGACTGGGAATGCTTTGAACCTGGATGGGAACATAGAAAAGCAGATGATCCAAAGAAAGACAAGTGGAGAAAAATCGCATTTGGAACACTAGAGGAACAGGAAAATCTTGGAGTGATCTTAAAACGTGGTTATATTGATTTAGTAGTCCTGAATGGATTTTATAAGGATTCTGATTTCCTGTTTTTTGATCAGGAATTGTATGTGGAGCATCTTCCTGCAAAAGCAATATTTTTAAGAAACATTGATTTTATATATCAATATAATACAAGCTTTGAATTGATATTACCACGAAAGGAACTGCTAAAAAGGTATCATTTATTAGAGTACCAGGATTTATTTAACAAATTTATATGGAGATTTCTTAATAAATTAAGAAATGAGGAAGAACTTAGTAAATATAATAAAGAGCATAGGCGAAATGCAGATATAATTAATGGGAATAGACAGCGTATGAACTATTCGGAAAAAGAATATAATCATATGTTCCGGGATATTTTCCGTCATGCAGAAGGCAGAAAGATATATCTTTTTGGTTCTGGAAATTTTGCTGAAATGTTTTTATCTCAGTTTGGCAGAGATTTTAATGTGACAGGAATAGTAGACAATCAGAAGCAGAAATGGGGAACGCAGATTTATAACATTCCTATTATGAATCCTGATGTACTGAAAACCTTGGATTTTGCTCAATGTAAGGTGATTGTGTGCATTAAAAATTATGTGCCTGTAGTAAAGCAACTTACAAATATGGGAATTAAAAACTTCAGCATCTATGACAGTGGAATGGAATATCCTCGTAAAAATCAGGTGACGGCTAATAATACGGATGAAAAAAAGAAGAAATATAATATAGGTTATGTAGCAGGCGTGTTTGATTTATTTCACATTGGACATTTGAATTTACTGAAGAGGGCAAAAGATCAGTGCAATTATCTCATTGTTGGAGTTGTCAGTGATGAAGGTGTACGCAATCATAAGCGTTCAAATCCTGAAATTCCATTTGGAGATAGAATAGATATCGTGCGTGCGTGTAGATATGTGGATGAAGCGGTGGAAATTCCTTTAGATCGTGGTGGAACAGACGAAGCCTACCGAAGATATCAGTTTGATGTACAGTTTTCCGGTAGTGATTATATAAATGACCCGGTCTGGATAGCAAATAAAGAATTTTTACAAAGACACGGAGCTGACTTGATTTTCTTTCCCTATACGGAATCTATTAGTTCTACTAAGCTGAAAGCGGTTATTAGAGAGAAAAAAATGTATTGAGTCAATAAAGGAGAGATTTATGGAATTAAGCTGTTCCGTCTATGGAATTGTAGATACCTCGCATCCTAAACAAGGTATACGTGATATGGCAAATGCAGGCTTTATTTCCTGCATGTTGGATTTTGACATGTTTGGTTCTGAAGAGGATATTGTAAAAGAAAATTACCGGACCGATCTGAGGCAGGTGTCTTTTGAAACTATCAGTCACACATTAAAGAGCAGTGGTTTGAAAATTTCTGTTGCCAAAGCGCAAACGATTAATGCACAGGAGGTCATACATGCAAGTGAAGCTATTTGCTGCGATTATGTCATAGTCCCCCCCCTTTGGTATGGACTTGAATCAGGTCAGGAATGGAAAGAAAATAAATTATATTATCTGAATCTTGCCAAAGAATGTGAGCACTTTAATACGAAAATTCTGCTGACTAATTTGTGCAGAAACCTTAATGGACACTTGCTTCGGGGAATCTGTTCTGATGTACGACTTGCATGTCAGTGGATTGATGAGCTTAATAAAGAAGTCGGGATGGAGCGTTTCGGTTTCTGTATGGATGTGGGTCATTGCAACATTGGCGGGCAGGATATGCACGAATTTGCAATGACATTAGGAAAACGTCTGCATGCTGTTAGTCTTAAGGATAATTATGGAGAGGATGATTCTGCATTGCTCCCATTTACCAATAGTAATGGGGGGCAGCCGGTAACAGATTGGTTAAGTCTCGTAAGAGGTTTAAGACAATGCGGATTCAATGGACAACTTATACTTGAAATATCGGATACTGTCAGAGGATTTTCTCCAATTCTCCGCCCCCAGTTACTTTCCCTGGCAAAATCAATAGGTGATTATTTTCAGTGGCAGATTGGAATTGAAAACGCATTAAAAAAGTACAAATTCATTATCCTTTTTGGAGCAGGGAACATGTGCCGTAATTTTATGAAATGTTATGGAGAAAAGTATAAGCCGCTGTTTACCTGCGACAATAATTCTTCTCTTTGGGGAACAGATTTTGAAGGATTAGAGGTAAAGAATCCTGGGGTTTTGAGAGATATCCCGGCTGACTGTGGTATATTTATCTGCAATATTTATTACCGTGAGATATAGACACAGCTACGGGCCCTTGGTGTTAAAAACGTTGAGTATTTTAATGATGAGTATATGCCGTCCTTTTATTTTGACAGGTTAGAGAAGAGGAGACTGCAATGATAGAAGTAGGAGTACAGACAAAAAGTATTATCTGCGACGAGAATCCTCTGGAAGGTTTTAAATTATTGAGAAGAGCAGGATTTACCTGCGGTGATTTTAGCCTGAATTCTTATTTGACAAATAAGTCCTTGTATGATGGTGAGTTGAATTCATTTTTTGATAAAACAGATGCAGAGCTTGCAACATTTTTTTCTCCTCATAGAGAAGCAGCTAAAATATCAGGCATTAGAATTAACCAAATGCATATGCCATATCCCAATTATGTACCAGGCGGCAGTCAGGAATTAAATGATTATCTGTTAAATGTGGTGGCGGAAAAGAGCATAAGAATATGTGCATTCTTTGACTGCAAATATATAGTAGTACATGGTTTAAAATTGGTAAGATATCTGGGGAGTGAAGAGGCTGAGTGGGAGAAAACCAGAGAATTTCTAGAAGTGCTTGCTCCGATGGCGAAAGAAATGGGGATAACAATCTGTATTGAAAATATATACACTTCCATCGGAAGACATATTGTTGAAGGACCTTGCTGTGACGTAAAAAAGGCAGTAAAACGAATAGATCGCATAAATGAAAAATATCATGCTGATGTTCTGGGCTTTTGTTTTGACACAGGACATGCCAATCTGGTAGGAATTGATTTTGAGAGCTTTATTACAGAACTTGGAGAAAGATTAAAAGTACTGCACATCCATGATAATAATGGGAGCGATGATTTGCATCAGATACCTTTTACCTTTACAAAAAACAGAGAAAACCATTCATCTACAGATTGGGATGGATTTATCAGAGGATTGAGAAATATAAAATTTAATAAGGTTCTAAGTTTTGAAACAGCACCTGTAATATCTGCATTTCCGAATCATATGAAGCAGGACACATTAGGTTTTATTGCTAAAATAGGTCAGTATTTTGCAAGGGAGATAGAAGTATAAGAGGGGACTAAGATTAACAAACAATGTAGAATGTGCATGAAAGTTAACCTTTTTGGATGTTGTGTTTCACGCATCTTAATACTTCATAGCGATCAATCAGGATGCTGAGTTGCACATAACAATGTAGAAATGGGCTGTTTTTTGTACAATCAGAATAAGTCTTTATTAGGTATAACGAATTTATGAATGATTATTTAGTATACAGGGGGGGTGAAAATGGCTCATTTATATATTGGTATTTGCATATAATTTATCTATACGATTTCAAAAAAATATTATACACGTAAAATCATTGTAATTTCAAAGTAAAAACGTTACATATATCAATATAATAATGTTTAGAACGCGTAATTAGTAACCGAAACCAGAATGAAATACACAAGATTTGCCAATAAATTAACCCATACTTACCCACCTCCCAATAAAAATCATGTTAAAATTTCGCTTTCCAAAACCAAGAAAACCCCGTAAATACGGGGTTTTTTACAATTTCATAAATTTTCCTTACGAAATACCGTGTCGAATCCTTATAACTTTCTTGACAATATTTTTAATAAAATGTAATATGGAGTAAGAAAATTACAAAAAATGAATGATTTTGCATTTGACTGTTAAAATTTAACTATTTTTTTCCATTTTGTAACA
>JASKJZ010000007.1 GCA_030154385.1 Clostridiales bacterium | reverse complement strand
CATGGGTTATTATCCTTCCGCAATACCTGACTATCCTTTTACCAGATTTGTTCCCTGCTCCTCGTTCTTCATTTCTCAATCCATCGAACTACTAATATGAAAGCAGTGGTCTTAAACCCTCCAGGCAGATACCCCGGAATTTTACTCCTTGAGATTTCTCTCTTGTCGTATTATTCACTTTACGAATTTGTAACTGTATTCAATTGTTATCCAAACTTTCGCTTGGAATGTACTTATTCTATCTTGAAACATTAAATGTCGGAAGTAACTAGGCTGGTGTTTTTTCTTATTTTCACACCAGTTTTTGGTGTTTATTCCTTCTGTACTATTTTTCCATATACATGTTTAGGTAATGGTCTTACCGGTTCTAAGAACTGTTCTAAGTAATTTTCGAATAATTCTGTATTAACCAATGCTGATGCTCCAACCTTGTATATCGCACCAGCCTCTTTTGCCAATGCCATAAATCTTGTCTTACCCAAACTGTAAATTATTGCCCCTTCAGTAGCATTTACATATTTTTTCATGATTTCTTTTGTATCAGAATACGTCTTATAAGAATATGCCATCCTCTCACCCCTTTTCTTGTGTCCATAAAGGATTCTTCATTGGCTTGGGATCTTCCCTAAACTGTTCCATAAATTCATCAAATATGTCTAAACTGACGAGAACTGTTCCTCCAGTCCCCTCATTAATCTTATATACAGCTCCTGCTGCTCTTGCCATTTCAACAAATCTGTGATGCCCGATGCTATACATAATAGATCCTTCACCTATTCTCACATATTTTTTTTGAACATATTTACCCGTTCCTGGTACCTTATATAAATGCTTCATATATCTCTCCAATTTCTTATTATGAATAAGTGTTATTCGTGGTAATTGATATAATGCTCCTGCACTGCATGCTAGTACTTTTACAATTTCTTTATCCATTTCAAATTCCTTGCACACTTCTTCAAGCCGTACATATCGTCTTGCTGTGTTTTCATGGATATAAGACCTTATCGTCGGATTAAGTTGATTTGCCATTTCATCAGCTCCTTATTTATAAAAATCATCATCTACTATATGAAACGCCTCCAAGTATTCATCAATGATCTCTAAATTTACCAACACTAATTGTTTTACCTTGTAACAAGCTTTTGCATCCTTCGCCCACTGCATAAATGTTGAAACACTAACATGGTACATTGCTGCTCCATCTGGATACCTAACAAATTTGTCCATACTCTTTCTTCTCTGTCTCTGTTCTTCCTTCATATAATTCTCCAATCTTCATCTGACTAATTTGCAAGTTTTTCTGACCAATTTTCCATAACGCAAAAAGAGGATATCTTCTAAATTTCTTTAGAAAATATCCTCTAATAGTGCTTTTTCTATTAAACTGGACTTCAAATTACTCTGTATGTAAGCGTTGACTCATGTAAATGACTATAGAATTTCTTGGTCATTTCTTGGTCAACACCTGACCAAAAACCTCGGAAGCCTTGATTTTACTGGACTTATTTATCCAAGCTCTTCATCGTCGGGAACAATAGTACATCTCTTATAGCAGCCGAATCTGTCATCAGCATAACCAGACGGTCAATACCAATTCCAATTCCTCCGGTTGGTGGCATACCATATTCCAGGGCGCAGATGAAGTCTTCATCTAAATGCTGCGCTTCTTCATCGCCAGCAGCAAACTGCTCTTCCTGTGCCATGAAGCGTGCTTTTTGATCGATTGGATCATTTAACTCAGAGAAGGCATTTGCCATTTCTCTTTTGGTAATAAATAACTCGAAACGCTCCGTAAAATCTGGATTTTCTGGCTTTTTCTTTGCCAGTGGAGAGATGTCCGTTGGATGATCCATAATGAAGGTTGGCTGTATCAAATGCTCTTCACAGTACTCTTCAAAGAAGAGATTGATGATTTCTCCGTATTTATGTCTTGCTTCAAATTCAACGTGCTTTTCTTTTGCAATCGCTCTTGCTTCTTCCAAGGTCTTGATTTCATTAAAATCAACGCCCGCATACTTTTTAACCGCATCCACCATGGTTAGACGTTCAAATGGCTTTCCAAGGTCAATTTCAACACCATCATAGCTAATCTTTGTAGTACCAAGTACATTTTGTGCTACGGTACGGAAAATGCCTTCGGCAAGATCCATCATACCATAGTAATCCGTATAAGCCTGGTAGATTTCAAGCAGTGTAAACTCTGGATTATGACGCACGGATAATCCCTCATTACGGAAAACACGGCCGATTTCATACACGCGCTCCAAGCCGCCCACAATCAGTCTTTTCAGATAAAGCTCAAGGGAAATACGAAGATTTAAGTCCTCGTCAAGGGCATTGTGATGAGTGGTAAACGGTCTTGCCGCTGCTCCTCCGGCTAGTGCTACTAAGGTCGGTGTTTCTACCTCCATAAAGCCCTGCTTATCTAAGAAATTACGGATTTCCTTAATAATTGCAGAACGTTTGATAAAGGTATCACGTACCTCTTCATTTACAATTAAGTCAATATAGCGTTGACGATAGCGAACATCCGTATCCTTAAGTCCATGGAATTTTTCTGGAAGAATCTGAAGACTTTTACTTAAGAGCACTACCTCAGAAGCATGAATCGAGATTTCTCCTGTCTTTGTTTTAAAGACCTCGCCCTTGATTCCAATGATATCGCCTACATCCATCTTCTTAAATTCCTTATAGGAATCTTCTCCGATGGAATCTCTTGCTACGTAGCTTTGGATGTTTCCTACCTTGTCAGAAACATTACAAAAGGATGCTTTTCCCATAACACGCTTTGACATCATACGACCTGCTATTGATACCTGCTTGCCTTCTAATGCTTCAAAGTCTGTCTTTACCTCTGCGGTATGATGGGTCACATCATATTTCATGATCTGGAAGGGATCCTTTCCCTGCTCTTGAAGCTCTGCTAATTTATTACGACGAACCTTTAAAAGCTCGTTAATATCCTTTTCCTGCTGTACATTCTGATTATTTTCTGACAACGTAAACACTCCTTTTTAGTTCGATTTTTGAATTTCTAAGATTTCGTAATGAATATCTCCCGCTGGGGTTTCCACAGCAACTACCGCTCCCTTTTTCTTTCCGATCAAGGCCTTCCCTACTGGTGATTCATTGGAAATCTTTCCTTTTAAGCTATTTGCTTCGGTAGAACCGACAATTTTATATTCAATGATTTCATCGTACTCAACGTCTTTTAAGATGACCTTGCAGCCAATGTTGATGCGGTTTACATCGACATCCTCTTCTACGACAACTTCGGCATTTTTTAGGATTTTATCGATTTCTTCGATTCTGGCCTCAATATCGCGCTGCTCATCTTTTGCAGCATCATATTCGGCATTTTCAGATAAATCGCCCTGCTCTCTGGCTTCCTTGATTTTTTGTGCCACTTCTTTTCTTCTATTTACCTTTAAATCTTGTAATTCATCCTCTAATTGTTTCAATCCTTCATAGGTCAAAATATTTTTCTTTTCTGCCATATGTGTTGCTCCTCCATCCAATTTTCATGCATTTCGTTCATTTTTACATTCTTTGTATTATATCGTAAGAACCTTACATTGTCAATGAAATATGCCCATTTTTATACCCATTTTGCTTCCCGCATATGCCTGTTTTACGGCAGCTTACTTACACCAATCAGGATTCACCATTTCGATTCGGAAGCGTAATTAAAAATTCACTGCTAAAGCCTTCCTTTCGATGTGACACCAGTGCAATATTACCATCATGTGCGGTTATGATCCGTTTTACAATTGCAAGACCAAGTCCCGACCCATGCTTATTGTTTCTGGAATCATCACCCACGACAAATGCCTCGAACACATCTTGTTCCATGTCTAGTGGTATCCCTACTCCATTGTCTCCAATTCGGATTAATGTATTCCTTTCCTTTTGCTCCAATTCAAAGAATATGGTGGTTCCTTTTTTGTTATGCTTCATCGAGTTTCCAATCAAATTATCATAAACACGGCGCATGAGCATCGCATCAAAACTGCACACAATGGGCTCTTCTGGAATTTCTGCTTCCAAAAGGAAACCATGTTCGTCAATTTCTTCGTATTTTGCTGCAAGATACTCTCTTATTTCTTCACAGATATCTTTCCTTGTAAAGACTAACTGAAAATCCGGATGTTCTAGCTTATTATATTCATAGAAGGTATTGATTAATTCCGTCAAACCATTGGCTTTTTCATAAATAGTTGCCATATATTTTTCTTTTTTGTCTTCATCGACCATTCCATCGCAAATTGCCTTTGCATATCCTTTAATCACCGTAATTGGTGTCTTTAAATCATGGGATATATCCGCAAGCATTTTTTGCTTATCCTTTGCAAGCTGTTCCTTTTCTCTCTCACTTTCCAGAAGAAGGGTTGACATGTTATTAAAGTTTTCACAAATTTGCACAAACTCCTCTGGCCCATTATAAGCTAGCTCGCTTTTGACCCCCTTTTGCGCAAAATCCATCATCGCATGATTTAGCAGCTGTAAGGGAAGCTCAATTTTTCGATGAATCACCATTACAAAAACAGCGATTGTTACCATATATATAATTGCAAAAATTGGAATAATCCAGATCATCAAGCTTCTTGCCTTTTCCCAGCTTTCATAGTCCAGATAGCGGATGTACATGACCATCGTTCTTTTTTTCCCTTCTAAGGTCTCGAAACTCAACTTTTCAATGGTATACTCGGTTGTAGACAGCAGAGATATTTCTTCCTTTGTAAAAAATTTTCGCCCCGTATCCATGCTATCATAAATTACCCGATATTGCGCATCCAGTAAAATTACGCCCGCAGCCTCATATAAATCGCCCGTTCCTTTATAGTACTGCAGCATATAAATACTTTTATTTTCTTTGTTTCGTAACTTATTTAAATAAACCATATTACCAAATCCATAATCCGAAATACACGAAAGCTCTTCGCTTGTATAAGACGCACGGACTGTTTCTTTACTCGTATAGATAATCTGATCACTTTCATCTAATATATCAAAATATCCCGTCTTTCCAAAAATCTTTTTGGTTTTGATGGTATTATAATTTTCATTCTTAAGCTCTTTCATCTGCTTTGGCAATTTCTCGATTTTGGCCTCCTGGTAGGCTTTGTCTGAAATTACCGTAAAGGTTGCAAACAAAGCCAGAAGGACAACCGCAACAAGCAGGGTAAAATAAATATAGCTTTTAATTAGAACCACAAAAAAGCTTGCATTTTTTCTAGATTTTCTCAATCTTATACCCCACTCCCCGTACGGTCTTTAAATATTTTGGACTTTTACTGTTATCTTCTATTTTTTCCCGCAGCTTTGAGATATGAACCATTAGCGTGCTGTCATCATTTTCAAAATACTCCCCATTGATGTTCTCATAAATCTGCACCTTGGTATATACCCTACCTGGTGCCTTCATAAGCAAAGCTAGAATTTTATATTCCATAGGTGTTAAAATAATTTCCTGACTTCCTTTAAATAGCGTAAGCTTTTCCGTATCAAGCAAAAGCTCGCCAACCTTTAACCTTGCGACCTCATCCTCCATCGCATCCCCAAGGCGATAATACCGCCGCAAATTTGCATAGATCCTGGCCAGGATTTCCAATGGATTAAAGGGCTTGGTCAAATAATCATCGGCGCCGATGTTAAGACCCAATATTTTATCACTGTCCTGATTTTTAGCGGATAGGATGAGGATAGGAATGTTGCTGATTTCCCTGATTTTACGGGTCAGCTCATATCCATTCATTTTTGGCATCATGATATCAACTACTGCAAGATCAATCTTTTCTGCCTGTAGGATGGCAAAGGCATCCTCTCCGTTTCCAGCCGCATATACCATAAGCCCATCGTTTTCCAGATAAAGCTTTAAAAGCTCCACAATATCCTCATCATCTTCTGCTACTAAAATAGCATAATTATTCATGGATTTACATCCCCCTTCTCATCCGCAAAGTATCGTTTCCTTTTCCTCATCAAAGCCATCCTGCTTTGTTATTCCCCGCGCAGGGCATCGATTGGATTAAGATTTGCCGCCCGCTTTGCTGGCATGTAGCCAAATAAAATACCCGTCATGACGGAAACGCTAAAGGAAATGATGATTGAGAGTATACTTGGTGTCGCCTGCATTTTGGCTATTTTTCCAACTGCATATACAAGAGCTATTCCAAATATAATACCAATCGTTCCTCCCATACCGCTGACCGTAGCTGCTTCTATAATAAACTGATTCAGAACGTCTCGTTTTCTGGCACCTAAGGATTTTCGAATTCCGATTTCTTGCGTACGCTCCGTTACGGACACCAGCATGATATTCATAATTCAAATACCGGCCACCAACAGTGAGATCGCGGCAATTCCCGCAAGTGCGAGTGCCAGCATGCTCATCACCGAATTCATTTGGGCAATCATCGAGGACATACTAAATGCATAGTAATAGTCACGATTTCCAATTTTATTATAAAGCCAGGGTTCTAGCTTCGCAACTACTATGTCAGATTGCGCAGCGTTTTCTGCCATCATCTCATATCCGCCAATCTCGGTTGTTTTGAGCATTCGCAGCACCTTGGAATAGGAGATATAGATGCAATCGTCTCCAGATCCTTTTTTCCCACCTGAAATTTCCTTGACTCTCCCGACTACTTTGTAGCTCTCTCCATTGATTTTTATCGTTTCTCCAACGCCTTTACCCTTTCCAAAGAGCTTATCCTCGACATAGGTTCCAATCACACAGTTGTTTTGTCTTAACAGTACATCGGCATAATCAATAAAACGACCTTTCTCAATCGTTAACGACTTGATGGTATCGTAGGTCTCACTCACTCCCTTGATGCTCGTGGTCAACTTCGTGGTTCCATTTTTAGCAACCATTTTCCCATCTACGAGAGGAGACATCTCTTTTATGATATCCTTATTATCATCATAAAACTGATACATATCCTTTTCGGTTACCTCGCGGTTTCCATTTTTTTGTACGTAGACACTAATACTATTAATGCCCATGTCCGAAAAACTTCCCTCAATTTTTTTCGTAATACCGCGCATAAGACCCACAATTAGTATTACCGCCGAAACTCCGATGATCATCCCAAGCATCGTCAAAATCGAACGCATCCGATTGGAGAGAATACTTTTAACTGCCAAGTGAAAGGCTTGTGCAATCTTCATCATACTGCTCTCTCCCTTCGCTCATCTCGTTGTCTGTATTCGTCCACCGGACCATCAAACAATACCTTACCATCCATAATATTAACAATACGGTCTGCTTCTACTGCGACGGACTGATCGTGTGTGATCAAGACAATGGTGTTTCCTTCTTGATGTAATTTTTTTAAGAAGCCAAGTACATCCCTTGTCGTTTTGGAATCCAAGGCTCCTGTTGGCTCATCTGCTAAAATGAGCGATGGATTTCCCGCCAGTGCACGCGCAATGGATACTCTTTGCTGCTGTCCACCCGAGAGCTGATTGGGATATTTATTCCATTTATCTTCCAGCCCAACCGCATGAAGAGCCTCCATTGCCCGCTTTCTTCGCTCCTTTGGCATGACGTCAGCATATAAAAGCGGAAGCTCTACATTTTCAATGACACTTAGTTTGGTTAAAAGATAATATTGCTGAAAAATAAAGCCAAGCATTTCATTTCTCACCTTTGCCAACTCATCATCCTTCATCTTGCTGACATTGATGCCATTAAGCCAGTATTCGCCACTCGTTGGCACATCCAGTGCTCCTATGATATTCATCGTGGTGGACTTACCGCTTCCTGACTTTCCGATGATTGCAACAAATTCGCCCCGCTCAATCGTAAGAGAGATGCCGTCGTTTGCACGTACGGTCTCTCCTCCGCTTTCATAGTATTTACAGATGTCCTTTAATTCAATCAACGCTTTTTTAGTCTGCATACATGACTCCCTCACTTCCTAAGTCCACCTCAGCTTCTGGGATATAGATTTCATCCCCTTCGGATAAGCCGTCCGTTATCTCAATGTTGGTGCCATCACTCACCCCAATTTCTACTTCCTGGGAACGAAATCCTGCTGGCACACCATCCTCAGCCTTTGCTTTTTCATCCTTGACATAAACTAGATTTCCACGTACTAAAGCCTCGGAAGGAATACATAACACATCCTTTGCCTCTTTTATCACGATTTCGCCGCTCACATTCATGCCTGGCAGCATGGAACCGTACAAATCAATCTGGGCTAAGACTGGATACTGTGTGACACCTCCATCACTGATATTTGCTTCCATACTGATACTGGTGATTTTTCCTTCAAAGGTCTCTCCAGGGAGTGCATCCGCTGTGATACTGATTTTTTGTCCCTCCGAAAGCTTTTGAATATCTGTTTCATCCACCATCATCGAAAAATTCATCGCGGATAAATCATAGATCAAGCATAGCGCATCCTTTGCTGTCGTCGAATTGATGGTATCTCCCTGCTTTAAGTTCTTTTTTACGATTTTCCCGTTAATCGGAGAGGTGATTTCATAGTTCTTTTTTTCTTTTTCCAGGCTCTTTAGCTGACTTTTTGCATCCTTTACATCTGCCTTTGCCGTCGTAAGCTGCTCTTCTGCCTCGTTAGTCTGTGTCAGATAGGTATCCCCTTTAATTTTAACAAGTGCTTCTTTCTTAGCTGCCCAGTCTCCTTCCTTTATCGAAATCACATCGACAATCCCTGAAACGGTAGAAGTAACTGTCCCTTCATATTCTGGTGCAAAGGTTCCTTCATCACTTGCGTATACACTTCCAATTCGTGCCGTCGCTTTGTCATTTTTAGCAATTCCACCAGGATTTTTCACCTCAATCGTTGCATAGCGCACCACACGGTTCTGACTTAACTTTTCCGTATAATCACTTACCTCTGTCACCGTTCCATCGACCTCATCCCCACTATAGGATAACGTCACCACTGCCTTTTTCCCAACGCTCTTATCGGATATCAGCTCCGAAGGAAAGGGAATCGTAAGCTTCATGGTCTTGTTGTTGTATATTGTAGCAATTATAGTACTTCCCTCTACCAGTGTATCACCCGTCTTTACCTGAAGATTTTTCACATATCCATCCGATGGCGCTAGTACTGCGTACTTGGAATACTTTTCCAATGCTTTTTGGGTGTTTTCTTCCATATGCTGATACGTTTCTTGCTTTCTTTTTAGCGTATCCTTTGCTGTGTTTATTTTTTCATCCAGGCTCTCAGAGGAAACCTTATATAAAACCTGCCCCTTTTTTACGGTATCTCCTACTTTAAAATCTGCTTTCGTAATCTTTCCCTCAACTCCGGAAAGAGGCCAAACGGAATAAGAATTCATCGCTGCTACTTTCCCCGTTGTCGTAATGGCTTCCCGAATATCTCCTTTTTTTACCGTATCCGTTGTCACACTTTCGGTTCCTTCATTTTTTGCGCTTCCTTTTTTCACAAACACGAATATTACAGCTACTATCGCTATCAGTATGACAAAAAACAATATAAGTTTTTTCTTCTTTTTCATCGCCTTTTTCCCTTCCTATCGATCCTGCGCCAAAATGACCCATACGGTATTAATCTGCGAGGTATCCTTATTGTAGTACGCATATAATTTGAATTTTGAAAGATCCTTCACTTTATCAAGCGTTGTCTTATAATAGTTTCCATCACTTGTCTTATAATAGACTTGTACCTCATCGGAGGCGGTATAGCGATAGCTTGCGCCATTCATGGTCTTCCCATCGATACCCGTTATTTCGTATTTGTTTTGTTGTTCAAAATGATAGCTTCCGTCGGAGTATTCCATTAATTTATAAACACTACCAATTTGTAAAAATCCCGTTACTCTTTGTGGCGCCATTTGCTTGCTCTCTTCGGTGCCCTCATTATAATAAGAGACGGTATAGGATACTATTTCATTGGCAGAATCATAGTTTGGTAAAATCTTTGTGATTAGGACATACTGATCCTCCCGTCCCACGATGTTATTAAAATAGATGGTACTAATCTCTCCTGTTTCATTGGTCTCAAAATACAAAATTTGATTCGAGCTAAGCTTGATTCCCTCAAGTTTTCTCCAAGTAATCAATTTAGCCGATTCTTTTCCGATATCTATCAGCTTTACGCTATCGGCTAATTTTTCATCCCCAATTGCACTTCCATCGCTATTGATGGTTTTTCCATTTAATAGACTTCTAGCAAAGCTTAGGGTTTCAATTTCAGGCTCACCGCCATCCCCAGTGACCTTAACGGGATCATTGACACGAAAAGATGTATTTTTATAATCGTAATAAATTGTATGTTCCTTTGCATCTTGGTCGGCCACTATCATATAACGGTTTACCACCTCGTTATCTTCCTTACTGGTGTTATTCTTGATTCCAAGCTTTAGGATAACTCCCGTAAAGCTGCCCTCTAACATACGATCCGATAAAATTCCAGCCACTTCATCGTTCACTCCCAAAAGCAAGGTGATCTTTGAATTTAGTAAATCATCTCCCTTTTTTGCAAGCAGCTGTTTTACAGCATCTGTCCCAATGGAAAAGACTTCCCCATCGACAGTCATAGTCGTTGCTTTTCTTGCACTCGGACTTACACTTTGAAGCGTTCCCTCTACCTGAGTTTGATAAACCCAGATGCTATTATTTCTTGTATCATAATAGACAACATCCTGTTTGGTGGACTTATATGATTTCACCCGAACACCATTTACATAAACGAGCTTTCCTTTGCTGGAAAATGGAAGCTCACTCTTCCAATTTGCGGTGCCCGTTATGGGTGCCGAAAATTTATTTTTTAGATAAGCCCCGGTATTTATGGTTCCATCGTCTCGCACCTTTCCACCGAGTGTCTCAAAATAAATGGTAGAAGCTTTATTTTTTGCCTTCCAGGTATTATAAAACAAGCACTTTGTCGCTTTATATGTCATGTTTCCATTCCAAGCAGTCGTGATATCTTTATTGAGTCCATTTTCATAAAAAAGTGTGCGAATATCTGCTTGCGAATAAAAGCTTCCATCCTCTTTGACTTGATAATTTAAAAGCGCAAGCACAGCACGTGCTGCATCCTTTAATTGAATGGCATTTTGGGGGTGAAATTTACCTGTTATATCTCCCGATAGCCAGCCCCTTTGTGAGACCGTGTTAATATAATACGAATTTTTCGTATTTTTTCGCACATCAGGATAAATAGTTACCTGATTGGCTTTACTACTTTCTGTCTCTCCCGAAAGAAAAAGCAGCATCTTTGCAAATTCTCCACGATTTACTGTCTTTGTTTGTTTTTGTTCGCTAGCTTCTCCCATTCCAATCAAGGCATATACATCTACTTCTGCTGCCATAATCCTTTTATTTCCTACCACAAACATTAATACAAACATCAGGCACCATAAAAACCTGCGCCTTCCTAATTTCTTTTTCATGCTCCGTTCCTCACTTCCATCGTCAGTTTTTCAATGATTCGTTATAACTATAACCGTCCAATCTAAAGTAAGGCTTTACTCAACCTAAAGATTCCTTAAGGTTATTCTTACGAATCCTAACAAAATCTTTGCAAAAAACGATAGGATACTAAAAAATGCCTTTGAACGCAAAAAAAGAGGATTCACCTCCCAGTAATCACTGAGAGGTGAATCTTCTTTTTTTAGGCATTTTTTTCACAGCCCCTTGTTTATTCAGATCTATAAATCATGTTTTTCATGCAAGCATAAGCTACATGACTCTATTCCAAATCTTATTTACCAGCACGTGCTGCTAAAGCTGCATATTTTGCTTTTGCATCCTTCTCTGCGCGTTCGAACAATTCTTGTGCTCTTTCTGGATTGGAACGAGACAATCTGTTGTAACGAACTTCGCTTTGGATAAATTCTTGATAGCTTGCAGTAGGCTCTTTGGAATCTAACTGGAATGGATTCTTTCCTTCTTCTGCAAGACGTGGATCAAAGCGGAACATATGCCAGTAACCTGCTTCTACCGCACGTTTTTCTTCGGTCTGAGCTGCCTTCATACCACCCTTGATACCATGGTTGATACATGGTGCATACGCGATGATAAGGGATGGTCCTGGATAGCTTTCTGCTTCAATAAATGCTTTTACGCATTGATTGTAATCAGCACCCTGCGCGATCTGTGCTACATAAACATAACCATAGCTCATTGCGATTGCTGCAAGGTCTTTTTTCTTAACATCCTTACCAGCAGCCGCAAACTGTGCGATTGCTCCGGTAGGAGTCGCTTTCGAAGACTGTCCGCCTGTATTGGAGTAAACTTCGGTATCGAATACTAAGATGTTAACATCTTGTCCACTTGCAAGAACATGGTCAACACCACCAAATCCGATATCATAAGCCCATCCGTCACCACCAAAGATCCACTGAGATTTCTTTGCTGCAAAGTCTTTGTTCTTTAAGATGAAATCTTTGTCTGCATTATCACAGTCACAATCACCAAGAACTTTGAGCATTTCTTTGGTTGCGATTCCATTTTCTGTGCTAGAATTCTTGCTTGCAAGATATTTTTCTAATGCATCCTTAACGGTATTATTTTCTACGGTCTTTGCTAAGTTTTCAGCAGCAGCTTCTACACGTTTCTTAAGTGTAGCCTGTGCCAATTGCATACCATATCCATACTCTGCATTATCTTCAAATAAGGAGTTAGCCCAAGCTGGTCCTTTTCCTTCTTTGTTTACGGTATATGGAGATGCTGGTGAAGATCCGCCCCAGATGGAAGAACATCCCGTTGCATTCGCAATGTACATTCTATCACCAAATAGCTGAGTTACTAACTTAGCGTAAGGAGTTTCTCCACAACCTGCACATGCTCCTGAGTACTCAAGAAGTGGCTGGCTGAACTGGCTTCCCTTAACGGTTGTAATCTTGAATTTCTCGGTAACTGCTTCGGAAGGCTCAACGGTCTTCGCATAATCAGCCATTGCTTGTACTGGATACTGTGTTTCGATTGGCTTCATTGTAATTGCCTTTTCGCCCTTCTTACCTGGGCATACGTTTACACAAGAACCACATCCGGTACAGTCCATAACGGAAACAGTGATTGCAAATTTGTGTCCTGGAACACCTGTCATATCAAGTGTTGGATATTCTGGTGCTTTTGCAGCCTGCTCTTCGGTCATTGCTACTGGGCGAATTACCGCATGAGGACATACATAAGAACAGAAGTTACACTGGATACAAGTATCTGGATTCCATGCTGGAACATCAATTGCAATACCACGTTTTTCGTATGCAGCAGAACCTGCTGGCATTGTACCATCTACATAATCTACAAATGCAGAAACAGGAAGGTTGTTACCAGTCTGAGAATTTATTGCATTTTGTACGGTATTTACATAATCTACAAGTTCTTTTCTGTCGCCAGTAACGTTAGCCATTAAATCTTCTGCAGCGGCATCTGCCCAACTTGCAGGGATCTCAACCTTCACTACATTTTTTGCTCCAGCATCAATTGCAGCGTGATTCATCTTAACGATATCATCACCCTTCTTAGAATACGTAGCAGTTGCAGCGTCTTTCATATATTTAATTGCATCTTCTGCAGGAATGATGTTCGACAAAGAGAAGAATGCAGACTGAAGTACGGTATTGATACGTCCGCCAAGACCAATTTCTTTACCAATCTTAAATCCATCGATGGTATAGAAGTTGATGTTGTGTTTTGCAAGATAAGCTTTTACCTGTCCTGGAAGCTCACGATCAAGATCTTCTGCTGTCCAGTGTGTATTTAATAAGAAGGTACCGCCATCCTTTAAATCCTGAACCATGTTGTATTTGCGGATATATGCTGGCATATGACATGCAACAAAATCTGCTTTATTAATTAAATAGGTTGCTTTGATTGGATCTTTACCAAAACGTAAGTGAGAAATGGTAACACCGCCGGATTTCTTGGAGTCATAATCAAAGTAAGCCTGCGCATACATATCGGTATGATCACCAATAATCTTGATAGAGTTCTTGTTTGCTCCAACGGTACCATCTGCTCCAAGTCCCCAGAACTTACAAGATTTTGTGCTTTCTGGTGTCGTATTAGGAGCTTCTTCTCTAGCAAGAGAAAGATTTGTTACATCATCCACGATACCTAAAGTAAATCTTTCTTTTTCTGTGTTCTTAAGTGCTGCAATGATATCAGCAGGAACGGTATCCTTTGATCCTAAGCCATAACGTCCAGTAAGAACTGGTGTGTTGTGGAATTTGGTTCCCTTTAACGCTGCTACAACATCCAGATATAAAGGTTCGCCAAGAGATCCTGGCTCTTTGGTACGGTCAAGAACTGTAATGGTCTTAGCCGTTTCTGGAATCGCATCTACAAAATGCTTTGCACTAAATGGACGATACAAACGAACTTTTACCACACCTACTTTTTCGCCAGCTGCTAATAAATAGTCGATGGTTTCGTCGATGGTATCACATACAGAACCCATAGCAATCAGAACACGTTCTGCATCAGGAGCACCATAGTAGTTGAATAGTTTGTAGTCTGTTCCAATTTTTTCATTTACTTTATCCATATACTTCTGTGTCATTTCAGGCACTGCATCGTAGTATGGGTTGCAAGCTTCTCTTGCCTGGAAGAAGATATCTGGATTTTGAGCAGTACCACGGGTAACTGGATGCTCTGGATTGAGTGCACGTGCACGGAATGCATCAACTGCATCCATATCGCACATATCCTTTAAGTCATCATAATCCCAGATTTCGATTTTCTGGATTTCATGAGAAGTACGGAATCCATCAAAGAAATGAAGGAAAGGTACGCGTCCTTCGATTGCAGTTAAGTGAGCAACTGCACCTAAGTCCATAACTTCCTGTACATTACCAGCGCAAAGCATAGCAAAACCAGTCTGACGACATGCATATACGTCGGAATGATCACCAAAGATTGATAATGCATGAGATGCAAGCGCACGTGCAGATACGTGAATTACGCCTGGTAATAACTCTCCTGCAATTTTATACATATTTGGAATCATCAATAATAAGCCTTGAGACGCGGTGTAAGTTGTTGTTAATGCTCCTGCTTCAAGAGAGCCGTGTACGGCACCTGCAGCACCTGCTTCTGACTGCATTTCCGAAAGAACCACTTCGTGTCCAAAGATGTTCTTTCTTCCCTGGGTTGCCCACATATCGGTATAGTCAGCCATTGGAGAAGATGGAGTGATTGGATAGATTGCTGCAACGTCAGTAAACGCATATGACACATGAGCGGCAGCTGTGTTACCATCCATAGTTTTCATTTTTCTTGCCATTTTATGTTGTCCTCCTTTTGATAAAAAAGATTTACTTCACTCGAATTTTAGCAAAATTTGAGAGAGTAAAGCCATCAGACCTAGTCTATCACTTTTCCTAATTCTTGTAAAGGTTTCCACCTATGATTTTTGCTTCAAAACATAAATTTGTTTATTTTTTAACTAAACAAAAAAAGGTATTGACAATTGCTAATTCCTGGTGTATTGTTGTATTAAGTTCTTAGTACACTAGTACAGTGATACAAAGCATTTCATAAAAAAGAAAGGGAGGAAGCAATTATGCCATGGGAACTAAAAAATGATCGTCCTATCTATTTACAATTAATGGAACAAATTAGTTTTCGTATCGTAGCGGGCATGTATCAACCAGGCGCTAAGCTGCCAAGTGTAAGAGACCTTGCAGCCGACGCCTCTGTCAATCCGAATACGATGCAAAAAGCACTTGTTGATTTGGAACGCAGTGGGTTGATCTTTACCAATCGTACCAGCGGACGTTTTATTACGGAGGATGTGTCCATGATTCAGAGTATGAAACTAGACTTAGCAAAGGAACAATTACAAATCTTTTTGGAACAGCTTAAAAAACTCGGTTTTTCAGAGGAAGAAGTGAAAAACTTCATATTAAATCAGGTAAAATAAAAATTAATCGATTTGAGGGAGGTTACATGTATGAATTCTTTACTTGAATGCAATGCACTAAGTAAACGATATGGCGGATTCACCGCGCTATCTGGCGTTAATCTTAAACTGGAGCGTGGAAAAATTGTTGGTCTGTTAGGACCAAATGGAAGTGGCAAGACCACTTTAATTAAACTGATCAACGGACTGCTTGTTCCAACGCAGGGGGAGCTTTTGATCAATGGCAATAAGCCTGGAATTGAAACAAAAAAGGTTGTTTCTTATCTTCCCGATAAAACCTATCTTAACAATTGGATGAAGGTCAATGAGCTTTTGAACTTTTTTGGAGAATTCTATGATAATTTCAACAAAAAGCGTGCTTATGAAATGCTTGAAAAACTTCATATTAATCCAAATGATCGTTTAAAAACGATGTCAAAGGGAACGAAGGAAAAGGTACAGCTTATCTTAGTCATGAGTCGGGATGCGGATTTATACGTCCTGGATGAGCCAATCGGCGGAGTGGATCCTGCTTCCAGAGATTATATCCTTAATACAATCATTAGTAACTACAGTGAGAATTCTACCGTTTTGATTTCAACCCATCTGATTTCCGATATCGAAAACGTTTTAGATGAGGTCATCTTTTTGCAAAATGGTCGTATTACGCTTCAATCTTCCGTGGATGATATCCGTATGAAGGAAGGTAAATCTGTCGATATCTTATTTAGGGAGGTATTCAAATGCTAGGGAAATTAATCAAACATGAATTTAGTGCAACCGCACGTTACTTTTTGCCATTATTCGTAATTGCGCTTGTTCTTACTCCAATTACCCGTTTTACCGTATCACTGGGTGAATACCCTGGAATCTTTCGATTTATTCCGATTGTTATCGTGTTTGCCTATGTGGCTTCTCTTGTTGTTATTGTAGCTGCCAGTGTTCTCCTCATCATTCACCGCTTTTACAAAAGCATGGTAACCGAAGAAGGCTATCTGATGCATACTCTTCCCGTTTCCATCGAAGGGCACATATTTTCAAAGCTAATCGTGGCTTCCGTGTGGTCGATTTGCAGCTTTCTTGTAATCGTGATCTCACTTTTTATGATGTTCTTTACGCCTGCTAACTTTTCTGAATTCATGCGTGCACTATCGTATGGCTGGAGTGAAATTCTACAAGATATAAATGCTTCCCATGTAACCCTTCTGATCATTGAATGTATCATTTTGATGGTTATTGGTATTATTAGCTCTCCACTGGTATTTTATGCAGCCATTGCCATCGGTCAGGTAATTGCCAAAAATAAAGTGCTGGGCTCTGTAATCGGCTTCTTTATCATTCAATTTGTTTCACAGGTTCTTGGCGGCATCTTATTAGTTCCATTTGGATACTTTACCGAACGTTTTGCAAACACAGCCGATAATATCACACAGCAAATGAGCTTTATGACAGGTATCTTCTTCCCTGTAATAATTTTGATGAGCATTGCTACTACGGCTATATTATTTGGAATTACCGATTATATCTTCAAAAACAAACTAAATTTAGAATAAGTTAAAATTGCCACCGCCATAAAAAAACGATGCAAGCCACTATGGATGCATCGTTTTTTTATTTATCTAATGAATAAATCCCAAATGTGCGACAGGATGCGTTCGAAATAGGACTCTTCCCCAAATCTGATCCTCCGCTATCGTTCCAACTTCCTCGTAACGGCTATCCCAGCTATTATCTCCAATCCGATTATCTCCCATCACAAAGTAGGTTCCCTCGGGAACGGTAAAGGGCACGGATGCCACACCTGCATAATCAATGGAGGCATTCCCATAGATATCCGATGTAAGTAGCTCGCCATCGATGTAAATTTTACCATCTAAAATCTGCACCGTTTCACCTGGCAAACCAATCACACGCTTTACCCAGTGTTTTCCTTCTTCTACTGGCGAGTGAAAGACTACCACATCAAATCGTTTTGGTTTTCCTATCTCATAGCTAACCTTCTCATTGATGAGCCAGTCTCCATTTTTTAGTGTTTCATTCATGGAGGAACCATCCACAATTGTTTTTCCCCACACATACTTGGGGGATACCACTACAATTAAAAAAAAGATCAAAACATATATGAAATATTCTTTAACTACTGATAACTTTCTCATTTTTTATCTCCTTGCCAAAATCCAATTACCCTTAATATTTTATATTGAAAGCACTTTTATTTTAGCATATCTGTGATAAAATAAAATAGCAAAATAAAAAATTAGTAAAACGAGTACTATGAGGAGGAGTCATTCATGAAATTGAAACCAGTTTATCAAAAAGGCATTGTCTTTCTTCTATGCTTTTTATTTCTTATTCCGGCAAAACCAATGGAAGCCAAAACGAGTGAAACGAAAGGAATTGATGTTTCGGGAGATTACAACGGAGTCGTTGATTGGGAGGCAGTTGCCGCACAAGGCTACACCTTTGCAATGATTCGTATCGCCGAAGGGCAGGCACCCGATGTCGATTCTCAATTTGAGGCAAACTACGAGGGTGCAAAGGCCGCAGGTCTAAAGGTCGGTGTCTACCATGACTGCTGCATCCGAACGCCAGAAGCTGCAGCACTTGAAGCCGCCTACTGCCTGGAGCTTCTAGATGGACGTCCACTTGATTATCCCGTTGCCTATGATATGGAAAAGCCTGGGACATTTTTAGGTGGAATCGATAACTCGACCGCCATCGCCAAAACCTACTGCGATATAATAGCTGAGGCTGGCTATACCCCTATGATATATTCAAACGCTTTTCATCTAACAAATGATTTTAACTGGGAAACGTTAATTGATGTGAAGGTATGGGTTGCGCACTACGGAGTTGATGAAACGACCTTTTCTGGCTCCTATGACCTTTGGCAATATAGTGACCAAGAATATGTAGAAGGTGCAAATAATAGCGATAATCACTGTGATGTTAACTATTCCTTTTTGGAGGCCGAAACACTTACCTTTGATGAAGATGCCATAACACTTGGTATCGGCGAAGCTTATGAGTCCTCTCTTTCGATCACACCTTCTGGCTGTACCGATACGATTACTTATACATCCTCTGATGCTTCCATTGCAGATGTCGATGACGCGGGACAAATCACCGCGAGCAAAAAAGGGACTGCCACCATTACTGCCGAAAGCGGAAGCGGTCTTACCAGTCAGATTACGGTAACGGTAAAAAAAGCTCCAAAATCTGTGTCGCTTTCTATCTCAAAAAAGACATTGGTAAAGACTAACACCTATCAAATCAAGCCAAAGCTAGCCACTTCTTGCGCCAGCAACCAAATCACCTACACAAGCAGTGACAAAAAAATTGCTTCTGTCAACAGCTCTGGCCTCGTTAAGGCAAAAAGAAGCGGAACCGCTTTGATTACAATCACTACCTATAATGGTAAATCAACTACCTTAAAAATAGTGGTAAAATAGAAAAAAAGAACTCCATTCAAATCTTTCGATATCAGAATGGAGTTCTTTTTAATACTGGGCTACAAGGATTCGAACCTTGAGATGACGGAGTCAGAGTCCGTTGCCTTACCGTTTGGCGATAGCCCATCATTGTGACGCTACATTTATCTGTCAGCCACGAATGATATTCTACCATACTCCATTTTTAAATGCAAGTACTTTTTCAATTTTTTACACCCTTTTTTTATCTTATTTATATCTTTTTTGATTGCTCGAATGCTATAATCTCATCCAAAATCGAATGTGCTACCTCCTCCTTGCTCATGAGTGGAAGCTCCTTCTCAGTCTCCTTGGTAAAGATGGTCACAATATTGGTATCCGTCGAAAAACCAGCGCCTGCCTGCCGCAGATTGTTCGCCACAATCATATCCAGATTCTTTTTTTCTAGTTTCCCCTTTGCATAATCACGCATATGCTCCGTTTCCATCGAAAATCCACAAAGAATTTGTCCTCTTCTTCTATGCGTTCCCAAAAAGGCTAGGATATCCGTTGTCTTTTCCATCGAAAGCTCCATCGTATCCTCTGCTTTTTTTATTTTTTCTTGCGCGACCTGACTTGGCGTGTAGTCTGCAACCGCTGCTGCCTTTATGATAATATCATGCTCCATACACACATCCTTGACCGCGGTAAACATATCCTTTGCCGATACAACTGGTATTACTTCCACAAAATCTGGATGCTTTAAAGCCGTAGGTCCTGTCACAAGTGTTACCTTTGCTCCTCTAAGCATTGCTGCTTTTGCGATTGCATACCCCATCTTTCCGCTGGAGTGATTCGTCACAAAACGGACAGGATCGATTGCCTCTTGGGTTGGACCAGCTGTCACTAGTACTCGTTTTCCTGTTAAGTCCTTTTCATAGGCAATATGCCGTTCAATTTGGGCAAGCAGCAGCTCTTCGGAAGGCATCTTGCCATCCCCAATATCCCCACAGGCTAGATAGCCATAATCTGGCTTTATTACTTCCATTCCAAACTTTTTTAGAATCTGCAGGTTATCCTGCACAATCGGATTATGATACATATGAGTATTCATAGCTGGTGCCACTAGTTTTTTACATTCGCAAGCTAAAATAGTCGTAGTCAGCATATCATCCGCTATCCCATGTGCAAGCTTCGCAATCACATTGGCAGATGCAGGGGCCACCAGTACAAGATCGGTTTCCTTTGCAAGCGATACATGCTCTACAGAGTACTGAAAATTTCGGTCAAAAGTATCAATCAGACATTTGTTCCCCGTCAAGGTCTCAAAGGTGATCGGATTGATAAAGTTGGTCGCATTTTGTGTCATCAGCACCGTCACCTTTGCCCCTTGCTTTACCAGCATACTGGCCAGATTTGCAATTTTATACGCGGCAATACTTCCGGTTACACCTAATACAATTTTTTTACCATTCAGCATACGTAATCCCTCATTTCCTATTTTTATCGTAAATGATTTTTAATCCCTTTAATATTAACGCATCATCGAGAATAATCTCTCGTCTGCAATGTGGAATCACAATAGAAGCAAGACCTCCCGTTGCAATCACCTTTGCCTCATAACCAAGCTCATCCATGATGCGGTCGAGCATCCCATCCATACACGCAGCATTTCCGATGATGACACCACTT
>JASKJZ010000006.1 GCA_030154385.1 Clostridiales bacterium | reverse complement strand
TCATTACGCAGATAACCAAGAGAAAAGATATTGAAACCGGGATTATTACCAATGTAATCACAGAAGATTATATGCAAAATATTTATATTATTTCCAATTATTCGACTCCAATGTATGCAAAAGGCAAGCTGGATGCAAAGGCGTTTGAAAATTTTGCAAAAAGCGAGGAGTATAAGACGCTGCAAAGTGCAGAAACTTCATTCAACTGGCTTGGCTATCATAAGACATTGGATGACATTTCTGGTCTATCTACGGATAGTTATAGTATGGCTTGTTTTGGAAAGCTAAATGCGATCGGTAAAAATGAAATTGGATATGTTATTATTGATATATCGCCTGACTTTGTGAAACAAGCGATTGCGGATTCCAATCTTCCGCCAGGAAGCTTATCGGCTCTTGTGACAGCGGATGGAAGAGAAATTTTTTCGGATGATGAGGCAGTTCCGGAGGGCTTTTCCTTTGCGGGAGAAGGATTTGTCGCAGATGGAGCTACGGAGAGTGGATGCCATTATGTTACATACAACGGCAGTCAGTATCTGTTCCTTTATGCACCACTTACGAAAGGAAATTCCTATGTATATTCACTTGTTCCGAAACAATTTATTGTGAAACAGGCTCAGTCCGTTAAGACATTGACAATCGTTATGGTACTTGTTGGAACGCTGATTGCTATTTTATGCGGTATCATTATGGCAAGTGGAATCGGTGGAACGATTCACAAAATCAACAAGGTACTGGAGAGGACAGCAGCGGGAGATTTATCCATTACCGCAAAGATTAAGCGTAAGGATGAGTTTCATATACTTGGAAATAGCATCAATAACACGATAAATAGTATGAAACAGCTGATTTACCAGATTTTGGGAGTCAGTACCAATGTGTCGGATTCGGCAGCACAGGTATCCGGTAACTCAGATATGCTGTTAGTGGCAACGAGAAGCATTACACAGGCAGTTAATGATATCGAGCAGGGAGTCAATCAACAGGCAGAGGATGCAGAACAGTGCCTGATTCAAATGAGCGCATTAGCAGAGCAGATTGAGAATGTATCCATGAATGCCGAGGAAATTGATCGGGCGGCTGAAAATACTAGAGATACGGTCAAGGAAGGAATCACCATCATCGGAACCCTTGGAGATGCTGCAAAAGAAACTACAAAAATTACTGGGGTCATGATTCATGATATCGAAGAGCTGCAAGGAAAGTCGAATTCAATCAGCAGCATTGTTCATACGATTAATGATATTGCAGAACAGACGAACCTATTGTCTCTTAATGCTTCCATTGAAGCAGCTAGAGCAGGTGCAGCTGGAAAAGGCTTTGCTGTTGTAGCAGATGAAATCCGCAAGCTTGCGGAACAGTCCCAAGAGGCAGCAGGAGAAATCGGAACAATTATCTCACAAATACAGTCTAAGACGATGGAGACTGCGACGAATGCCAAGAAAGCAGAGGAAAGCGTCCATTCACAAGAAAACGCTCTGGAAGATACAGTTAAGGTATTTGAGGATATTCAGCAAAGTGTGGAAGGATTATCAAAGAATCTGTTGGTTATTTCGGATGGAATGGGACAGATTGAAAAGACCAAGGATGGAACGCTAGAGGCAATCCAGAGTATTTCGGCTACCTCAGAGGAAACAGCAGCAGCAGCGACAGAGCTTGGAGTGACGGCGGATGAGCAATTAAAAGCAGTTGAGATATTGAATCAGACGGCGAAGGAGCTTGGACAGAATGCGAAGAACCTGGAAGATTCGGTTCGTGTATTTAAGCTACAGTAAAACGAATAAACGTTAAAAAAGAGTGAGCTGTGTATGGTGCGCAGCTCACTCTTTTTAAGTCACGATGGGAAATTATGAACTTAAAAGAAGAAGCTGTTACAAAAGTTCTTGATTTTTTTTAATTATGTGTTATAATTGTTACATAAATGTTAATTAAGTTTAACAGTTTATTTAAGGAGATTGTCTATGAAACTCAGAAAGTTCATGATGTGCTTACTTGCAGCCGTTACGATTAGCGGATTATCTGGTATTCACACATATGCAGCTGAAGTAACAGAGCAGGAAGCCGTTGTAACCACGACTGCTACAGAGGAAAATGCAGAATTAACAATCGAGTCAGATACCGATCTTACACAAGATGTACAAGAGCTTGAAACCGAGGATGTAGCAGAGGATATAACAGATGCTGATATCGAATCGGACGTAACACAGGATGTAGAAGTGGATGAAGCAAAGGATGAGACATCCGACGAAGCAGATACAAAAAAGACGACAAAAAAGACCGTTACAAAAAAGTCTGTTGACAGCGAAAAGAATGAGGTTTCTTATACAAAAGCAGAGCTTCGTTTATTATCCGCCTTGATATATTGTGAGGCAAATGGGGAACCATATGTAGGAAAATTAGCAGTTGGAATCGTTGTTGTAAATCGCAAGGAGTCTAAGCTTTTTCCAGATTCCATAAAAAGTGTGATTTACCAGAAGTATCAGTTTGGACCCGCAAGAAATGGAACGCTAAAAAAAGCACTACAGGAATACGATAACGGAAATTTTACCTCAGACAATGAAAAGGCTTGCATAAAAGCGGCAAAAGCTGCTTTGTCTGGTGTGAAGAAAGTCAATTATAAAGATAAAACCATCAATATGAAGAGTTATTTGTATTTTAGCGGTCGTGTCAGCAATGCCAAGCTTACGATTGCAAATCATCAGTTTAAATAAAGCATTTGAAAAGAGACCTGAGAGTCTCTTTTCTTTTTATCTTAAATTAGGGGTTTTTTCTTGTTTAAAATTATGATAATATATAATATAAAAACGCAATTTATGACCGAAGGAGGAGTAACAACCATGGAAAATCAAGCTTCCAACGTGGAAAAAGAGGTTGTTTCTAAAAATTTTATTGAACAGATTATTGAGAAGGATATTGCAGAGGGAAATTGCCAAAAAATAATAACCAGATTTCCGCCAGAGCCAAACGGATATCTTCATATTGGACATGCTAAATCAATTTTATTAAATAATGGGCTTGCAAAAAAGTATGGTGGAGAATTTAATTTACGATTTGATGATACCAATCCAACAAAGGAAAAAACGGAATTTGTAGATTCCATCCGGAAAGATGTAGAATGGCTTGGAGCCGATTTTGAGGGGCGTGTGTTCTTTGCTTCGGATTATTTTGAACAAATGTATGAAGCGGCCGTTAAATTGATTCAAAAAGGGAAAGCATTTGTATGTGATCTTTCTGCTGAGCAGATACGGGAGTTTCGGGGAACACTAAAAGAGCCAGGAAAAAACAGCCCGTATAGAGAACGCAGTGTAGAAGAAAATCTCGATTTATTTATGCGTATGAGGGCAGGCGAGTTCCCAGATGGATCCAAGGTACTTCGCGCAAAGATTGATATGGCATCCCCCAATATTAATATGAGAGATCCTGTTATATACCGGGTTAGCCATATGAGCCATCACAATACAAAGGATGCTTGGTGTGTCTATCCTATGTATGATTTTGCGCATCCCATTGAGGATGCAATTGAACATGTTAGCCATTCCATTTGTACCCTTGAGTTTGAGGATCATCGTCCCCTGTATGACTGGGTGGTGAGAGAACTCGAATATGAGTATCCACCAAAGCAGATCGAATTTGCAAAACTCTATCTTACCAATGTGGTGACGGGCAAGCGTTATATCAAAAAATTAGTCGAAGAAAATGTAGTGGATGGATGGGATGATCCAAGACTCGTTTCGATTGCGGCTCTTCGAAGAAGAGGATTTACGCCAGAATCCATTAAGATGTTCATGGATCTAGTGGGGTTATCAAAGGCAAACAGTTCGGTCGATTACGCAATGCTTGAATACTGTATTCGGGAAGATCTTAAGCTTAAAAAACCAAGAATGCTGGCAGTTCTTGATCCAATCAAGCTTGTCATTACCAACTACCCAGAGGGACAGGTAGAATATCTGGATATGCCAAATAACCAAGAAAACGAGGAGCTAGGAACCAGAAAAATTCCGTTTGGCAGAGAACTATATATTGACCGCGATGATTTTATGGTGGAACCTCCTAAAAAATATTTTCGTTTATTTCCAGGAAATGAAGTACGCCTTATGCATGCTTATTTCGTGACCTGTACCGACTATATTATGGATGATACGGGAAAGGTAGTCGAGGTACATGCCACGTATGATCCCGAGACAAAAAGTGGAAATGGATTTACTGGACGAAAAGTGAAGGGAACCATCCACTGGGTAGAGGCCACTACGGCTGTGGAGGCAGAGGTGCGACTCTACGAAAATATTGTAGATGAAGAAAAAGGAGTTTACAATGAAGATGGAACCATCAATGTTAATCCAAATTCCTTGACGATATGTAAGTCCTGTTATGTAGAACCATCCCTAAAGGATGCAACGGCATACGATAGCTTTCAGTTCTTAAGACATGGATACTTTTGTGTAGACTGCAAGGATTCTACCAAGGAACATCTTGTTTTTAATCGAATCGTTTCACAAAAGAGTTCTTATAAACCAGTTTAGAAGGGAGAAAAATCGATGGGTATTTTTTCAGGGCTTGAATCCTTTGGATTAAGTAAACTTAAAAATGTAGACATCTATGAAAAGGCAGCAGAGGATAAAAAGAAGGAAGAAACCGAAAAAAAAGAAAAACCGAAGGTTCGGGAGGTTGACATTTTATTTGACAAGACCTATACATGTCCTGTTTGTGACAATGAATTTAAAGCAAAAACGGTTCGCACAGGAAAAGTTAAGCTAATGTCAGCAGATACGGATCTTCGTCCAAGGTATCAGTTGGTGGATGCCCTAAAATATGATGCAATCGTTTGCCCCAAATGCGGTTATGCTGCCCTAAATCGATTTTTTACGTATATGACCTCTGGCCAAAGTCGTCTGATACGAGAGCAAATATCCACCCAGTTCAATGGAATCAGTGATAGTGGAGAAATCTATAGCTATGATGATGCGATAGCAAGGCATAAGCTTGCACTCATTAATACGATTGTAAAGCGTGGAAAGACTAGCGAAAGAGCCTATACCTGTCTAAAACTTGCGTGGTTATATCGGGGAAAGGCGGAAAATCTTCCACAAAATACAAAAGACCTTGAGGTTGTTCTCGCGCAGTTAAAAAAGGAAGAGGATGAGCTAATAAAGAATGCATATGAAGGTTTTTCGACTTCATTTTCCAAAGAGCAATTTCCAATGTGTGGAATGGATGAACATACGGCAACGTATCTGGTTGCTGATTTGGCGCGCAGAAGTGGAAATCCAGAGGATGCAAAGCGTTTGATTTCCCGTATTATCACCTCCCGTCAGGCGAATGATCGAATCAAGGCTAAAGCAAGGGAATTAAAGGATTTAATACGAGAAATGGAAGAAGACCAAGCATAATAGACAATAGCAATAAGATTAGGTATTATAAGGAAAGCAGGAGAGGAGAGCTGTTGATCGATTCAGTTCTCCTTTTTTTACTTTTATGGAAAGAAATGATGAGGTGAAACTTAGGAGGATGGGAAAGCACAGTACAAAGGAATCGAAGGAGCGTATAAAAATTTCGGTTCGAATCTTAGTTGAATTTATCATGCGTTCCGGCGATATTGATTCGACTGGATTTGGAGTAAGTGATGTGACGGCTTGTCAGGAGGGCACCAGAATCCACAAGAAAATTCAAAAATCAAAGGGAAGCGACTATCTGGCCGAAGTACCGCTCTCAATTGAAGTGCCGCTTTTACTGGAGGGGGAGGAAGTACCTCTTTGTATTGAAGGACGAGCAGATGGGATTGTTGGAGGACGTTGTATTGATGAAATCAAGGGGATGTATCTGGATGTGGAACGACTGGAGGAACCCTTTATGGTACATCTTGCACAGGCAAAATGCTATGCCTACATCTATGCAAAGGAACATGAGTTAGAACAGATGGAGGTTATGCTGACATACTGCAATATAGAGACCGAGGTGATTCGGTATTTTACGAGTGAATATTCTTTCGAAGAACTGTCCACTTGGTTTTTTGCATTGATAAAAGAATATGAAAAATGGGCAAGCTGGCAGTATCAGTGGAAAAAACGAAGAAAGACATCGATTCAAAAAGCAGAGTTTCCGTTTCCTTACCGAGAGGGACAAAAGGAGTTTGTGACAGGTGTGTATCGTACGATTCTCCGTAAGAAAAAGCTCTATGTAGAAGCACCAACAGGAGTTGGAAAGACCATATCGACTGTCTTTCCTGCCGTAAAGGCGATGGGAGAGGGAGAAGTAGAAAAGATTTTTTACCTTACGGCAAAGACGATTGCAAGAACAGTTGCAGAGGATACATTTTCTCTCTTAAAAGAGCAAGGGGTCGAACTTAAAACGGTGACAATCACAGCGAAGGAGAAAATCTGCATTCATGAAAAATGCAACTGCAATCCCAGAGACTGTGAGCGGGCAAAGGGACATTTTGACCGTGTAAACGATGCAGTGTTTGATTTGCTGACTTCCGGGGAGTCGATTAGCCGCGAGCAAATTTTAGAATATGCGGGTAAGCATCGGGTATGTCCGTTTGAAATGTGTCTGGATACTACCAATTGGGCAGATGTAGTGATTTGTGATTATAATTATGTATTTGACCCCAATGCCCATCTTCGTCGTTTTTTTTCGCAGGAGAAGAAACAGGATTTTGTTTTCTTGATTGACGAAGCGCATAATTTGGTCGAACGTGCCAGAGGGATGTACAGTGCGAGGCTCGCGAAGGAAGATTTTTTGGAAGCACGCCAGAGGGTAAAGCACTATCATAAAAAACTGGAGAAAGCACTCTCGACCTGTAATCATGATTTATTAGGGATGAAACGAGATTGCGAGGATTTTCTGGAGCTTACAGACATTAACCTGTTTGTCTTTCATTTGATGCAGGCAATGTCCTACTTTGAAGAGTTTTTGCAGATGGGGGTTGGAGGTCAGTCCTTAGAAGATATGCTTACCCTGTATTTTGATATGCGTCATTTTCTTTCCATCTATGAGGAGATGGATGATCACTATGTAATTTATACCGATTATGAGAATGAAAAGGGCTTTGGTGTTACACTTAACTGTATGGATCCTTCGAAAAAGCTTCGCTTTTATTTGGACAAAGGAAAAAGTGCCATCTTTTTTTCTGCAACACTTCTTCCGATTCATTATTACAAAGAGCAATTAGGAGGTGAGGAGGACGATTATGCGATTTATGTACCATCTCCCTTTGACGTATCAAACCGTTTACTTATGATTGCACCCGATATACAAACCAAATACAGTAGCCGAAACGAACAGATGTATCGTCGGATTGCTCATTATATTGAGGTGGCAACAAAAGCGAAGAAAGGGAATTATTTTGTGTTCTTTTCTTCTTACCAAATGATTGAAAACGTATATGCTTATATGAAGGAAGAACCAGGAGTGATTCTTTATTTGCAGCGGTCTGGTATGAAGGAGGAAGAAAAGGAGGAATTTTTATCTCATTTTCTGGAGCCCGCGGCTCATACGCAAATTGGTTTTTGTGTGATGGGAGGCATATTTGGGGAAGGAATTGATTTGAAACATGATTCCTTGATTGGTGCGATTGTTGTAGGAACAGGGCTTCCGATGGTCTGTAACGAAAGGGAGCTATTTCGACGATATTATCAGGAAAAAAAAGGAGCTGGATTTGAATACGCGTATCTTTACAACGGTATGAATAAAGTGTTACAATCAGCTGGAAGAGTTATTCGTACGGCAAAGGATCAGGGCGTTATTTTGTTGTTAGATGAGCGTTTCACAAATCCACAGTACACAAAGTTATTTCCAAGGGAGTGGTTTCCGAACCAATTGGTTCGGGAACAGACGGTTCAACAAAGGATAGAAGCATTTTGGAGGGAAAAGGATGTTTAGATGCGTGTTATTTGATTTGGATGGAACGCTGGTGGATTCGCTTGAGTCGATTGCGGTTGCAGGAAATAAAGCCTTACTGGAGGTTGGATTACCCCCGCAGCCTGTAAAAGCGTATCAGTATTTTGCGGGAGATGGAGCAGATACCTTGGTAAAGCGTGCACTGATAGCAGCAGGGGATGAGGCGTGTACGTTATATGATAAGGCTTACTCTGTTTATAAGCATTTTTTTTTACAGGGTTCCACGTATCATGTGGCACCTTTTGCGGGAATCCTTGATGTATTAAATGCATTAAAGAACAACAAAATTAAAATTGGAGTTATATCCAACAAACCACATCTGGCAACGGTCGAAGTGGTGGAGAGTTTGTTTGGAGCTGGATATTTTGATTATGTGATTGGTCATAAGGAGGGAGGGAAAAAGAAACCAGATCCTTCTATTACAAGGGAGGCTGCCAATGCTTTAGGGGTAAAGCCGGCAGAATGTATGTATGTGGGAGATACCAATGTTGATATGGAAAATGGACTTAAGGCTGGAATGTTTACAGTTGGTGTGTTGTGGGGATTTCGAGAGCTTGAAGAATTAAAGGCTTGTCGACCACATGCGATTATAGCGTATCCGGGGGAGCTTTTGCAATATGTGGTAACGAAAGGAGAAGCAAATGTTATTTGTGAGGACAAGTGATTTAAAGCCAGGGATGCGTCTGGCAAGACCCGTATATAATAAAAATGGGGTTATGCTTTATGAGAGGGATTCAAAGCTTACGATGCAAGGGGTGGTAAGCATACAGAACTTTGGATTGATTGGAATATATATTTTAGAACCAGCGGAGCCCCTTCCGCCTATGAGTGAGGATGATATTGCATTTGAACGTTATCAGACCATGGCAGTTTTTTCGCTTCGTGACATTTTTGATGCAATCAGCAAGGGAAAACGAGCCATTACGTTGCCGACCTTTGTTAGTGAATTGATACGAAATTACGGACAGCTAAATCGAAAAATTAATTTCTTACAAAATGTCAGAAGTACATCGGATGCGGTCTATAAGCATTCGCTGAATACAGCAATTTTAGCGGCGATGATATCCCATCGGATGCGGCTCTCCAGCCAGGAACAGATACGCCTAATCATGGCAGCTCTTTTGCATCAAAGCGAGTATGACAACTACAGTTTAGATGACAAGGTAAAACGTATTTTATTGCAGTTCAAGCATATACTTTCCGAACGTGGTGATCGTAGTTCATTTATTAAGGTTAGCGAAGCGACAGAGATCCTATTGGTTGCCTATTATTATGATCAGTTGACGGCTATGAAATTGGATGAGGAGCCGCAGTCAGAAGTGGAAGCACTTCGCTATTTGAGCGACCCGGATAATGCATTTCTTCTAGAAGCAGTAAATGGTCTGGTTGACAGTATTAATATTTTGACGCCTGGAGTATGTGTGCAACTGACAAATGGCGAGCGGGGAGTGGTCCTAAACGAAAATACAAGCGATGTTTTGCGGCCAACAGTGCTTTGCTTTGAAAACAATAAAATTCGAGTTCTTTCACAGGATAGTGTGTATGACAAGGTACAAATTCATGATATTATGAAGAGCATGGATAATCGTTTTCTGATTGATCGCTCTTTTCTAGAAGAAAACAAGGGAAAACTGGCTCGTATGAATTGACATTTTGTTTGAATTTGTTATAATAAAAGAGTAATGTATGAAAACGTGAATGGATTTATATAGGTTCATGATTGGATGAATGTCTCTACCAACTACCGTAAATAGTTGCCTATAAATCCCCTATGGTCGGGGGAAATAGCACTATATTTCGGTAGTTTTTTATTTTCACTGGCACAACCAATTGGAATGGAGGAGTATTTTATGGAGAATTTCGTTTTGAAAGGAAACATCTGTTACAGTGAGGACATGACAAGGATAAGGGGAATTGAGGAAGGCTATTTAATATGTATTGGCGGAAAATCAGCAGGATGTTTTAAAGAGCTTCCAAATGATTATGAAGCACTTCCAATCATAGACTACAGTGGGAAGTTGATTGTTCCGGGACTCACAGACCTTCATGTACATGCACCTCAGTATGCATTTCGTGGACTCTCTATGGATCTTGAACTGCTAGACTGGCTTGCAACCAATACCTTTCCAGAAGAAGCGAAGTATCAGGACTTGGACTATGCAAAGAGAGCTTATCAGATTTTTGCTGAGGATTTGAAAAAAAGTGCGACAACAAGAGCCTGCATCTTTGGAACTTTGCATGTACCTGCGACTACTTTATTGATGGAAGAGCTTGAGAAAACAGGACTAGAGACGATGGTCGGAAAAGTGAATATGGATCGGAACGCGCCAGACTATCTATGTGAAGCAAGTGCCAAGGAGTCGGCGAATGCCACGTTGGAGTGGATCGAAACTGTACTCTCACGTTTTAGGTACACGAGACCAATCCTGACTCCAAGGTTCATTCCTACCTGTTCGGACGAATTAATGGAGAGATTGGGAGAGATAAGACGTAAGTACAATCTTCCGATGCAGTCTCACCTATCGGAAAACCAAGGAGAGATTGCATGGGTCAAAGAGCTTTGCCCGGATTGTTCTTTCTATGGAGAAGCTTATGAAAAATATGGACTGTTTGGAAGAGACTGTAAAACAATTATGGCACACTGTGTTTCCTCTGTTGAGGAAGAGGTGCTTCGAATGAAAGAGAATGGGGTCTTTGTAGCACATTGTCCGCAATCGAACACCAATCTATCTTCTGGCGTTGCTCCGATTCGTACATACCTGGAGGAAGGGCTTAACGTTGGTCTTGGTTCGGATGTCGCGGGGGGAGCTTCGTTGTCAATTTTTCGGGCAATGGCGGATGCCATTCAGGCTTCGAAGCTTCGCTGGCGATTGCTGGATGATAAACTAGAAGCACTTACCTTTGAAGAGGCCTTTTACCTTGGTACGCTCGGAGGCGGCGCATTTTTTGGTAAAGTAGGAAGCTTTTTGGAAGGGTATGAAATGGATGTTGTTATTTTGGATGACAGCAGCTTAAAACATCCACAGCCTCTTGATCTTAGACAAAGACTGGAGAGAATCATCTATCTTGGGGATGATCGAAACATTGTTGGGAAGTTTGTTTCTGGAACAAAACTTTTTTAACGAAATATACAAAAAAAATATGGAGACCTAAAAATTTATTATTTATAATTGACAGAACGTGCGAATGCATATATAATCAAATATAGATAAGTAATATAAACAAACCAATTATTTATAGAAAACTTATATAAGTTCATAATTTGGTTGAACGTCTCTACCAACTACCGTAAATAGTTGCGCTATAAGTTTCCTGGATTCTTTTTTGAGTCAGAACTGGAAACTTATGGTGCATTTGCGGTAGTTTTTTTTTAACAAAGCAAAGCAAAGAAAGGATTGTGAGCAATGATAGTAGGAAAGAGTGTTCCACGCGTAGATGCTGTGGACAAAATCACAGGAAGGGCAAAGTACACGGATGATTTATGTGACAAAGGCGCTTTGATTGCTAAGATTTATCATGCAGAAATTGGAAATGGAATTGTCACCTCCATTGATACCAGTGAGGCACAAAAGATACCAGGAGTTGTTAAGGTGGTTACCTGCTTTGACATCAAGGAAAAGCATTATTTTCCGACGGCAGGTCATCCATGGTCGACAGATCCACATCATCAAGACGTCGCAGATCGTCTGGTGCTAACGGATCGTGTTCGTTTTTACGGGGACGATATTGCAGCGGTTGTTGCAGAAGATGAAGTGGCTGCCAGTCAGGCAATCCGTGCCATCAAAGTAGAATATGAAGAATATCCCGTTGTAACGGATGTTTTAGAGGCTATGGAAGATGGGGCGCCGCAGCTTCATGAGAAATATCAAAACAATATCCTGGCACATACCAGTAATCAACGGGGAAACTATGCCGATGCCATAAAAGAAGAGGGACTTACCAAGGTAGAAGGCTGGTACGAAACGCCGACTGTCCAGCATTGCCACATTGAGAATTTTATTTGCTATTGTTATGAAGAAGCGGGACGGCTAAATATTGTTGCATCCACCCAGATACCGCATATTGTTCGTCGAGTGGTTGGTCAGGCGCTTGGCATTGACTGGGGTAAGGTTCGTATTATTAAGCCATATATTGGTGGTGGTTTTGGAAATAAACAGGATGTGCTGTATGAACCCCTTTGTGCTTATCTTTGTACACAGGTTGGTGGGCGTTTGGTAAAATTGGATGTATCGAGAGAAGAAACCTTCGCTTGCAATCGGGTGCGTCATGCAATGAAAATTCATATTATTTCGCATCTAAGAGCAGATGGAACCTTTGCAGCTCGAAAGATTGAGATTTTTTCCAATCAGGGAGCTTATGCATCCCATGGACATAGTATTGCGGCGAAAGCAATGGGAGCTTTTCCACAGCTTTATCCATGTGATAATGTCGAATGCGATGCGTATACCGTTTTCACCAATCGTACCGTCGCGGGTGCGATGCGTGGTTATGGTATGCCACAGTTCTCTTTTGCAGTGGAAAGTCATACTGATGATATTGCGAAAACGATTGGTGTATCAGCGCTCGAGTTTCGTCGTAAAAATCTAATGCCGGTTGGGTATGTGGATGGTTTTTCGAAGAACGAGCTCTATCATGATTCCTTCAATCAGTGTATGGATAAAGCGATGGCCTATATTGACTATGAAAGAAAATTAAAAGAATATCAAAATCAAACGGGGGATATCAAACGGGGCATCGGAATGTCTGTATTTTGGTACAACACGGCTGTATGGCCAATTTCCCTGGAATCTTCTTCTTGTCGTATGGTGCTCAATCAGGATGGTTCGGTACAAGTTCAGTTAGGAGAGACCGAGATTGGACAGGGAGCGGATACCGCATTTGCCCAGATGACAGCAGAGGCTTTGGGGATTCCATTTGAGATGGTGCATGTTATCAGTACACAAGATACCGATGTAACACCATTTGGTACAGGCGCATATGCATCAAGACAAACGTACGTGGCGGGATTCTCAATTCGTCAGACCGCACTCCAAATGAAGGAACGTATTTTAAATTATGCGCATGAGATGACCAGAATGCCTGTTTTTAATCTTGATATAGTAGATGGAATGATTATACGTACCACAGATAAACGAGAAATGCTGTCCCTTGCAGAGCTTGCAACCCATGCATTGTATAGTTTGGAGCACAGCGAACATATTACATCTGAGAGTACGTATCAGATTAAATCAAATGCATATTCCTTCGGGTGTTGTTTTGCTGAGGTAGAAGTAGATGTACCGATGTGTCAGGTGAAGCTAGTGGATATTATCAATGTGCATGATTGTGGAACGCTTATTAATCCAGCGCTGGCAGAGGCACAGGTACATGGCGGTATGAGTATGGGAATTGGATTTGGCATGTCAGAAACCATGCTATATGATGAAAAAACAGGTAAATTACTAAATGATAATTTGTTGGATTATAAATTATCGACTTTTATGGATCACCCACATCTGGAAGCGCAGTTTGTTGAAAATGCAGAGCCAACGAGTGCGTTTGGCACAAAATCGCTTGGTGAGCCGCCGGCATGTCCCGTTGCTTCCGCGATTCGAAATGCAGTATTGCAGGCTACCGGGGTATCCATTAACCAGGCTCCCCTACGGCCACATGTGTTATTTGAACGGTTCAAAGAAGAAGGTTTGATATAAGGAGGATGTAAGCAATGTATGATATAAAAGCGCTATATGAAGCGACGAGTGTAGCAGATGCGTCAAAACTACTGCTGGAACATCCAGAGGCAGAAGTTTTAGCTGGAGGAAGCGATGTACTGGTGCAGATTCGCGAAGGCCGCCGTGCCGGAAAGGAACTGGTTAGTATTTATAAGCTGGATGAACTGCGAGGGGTACGCGTCGAGGAGGATGGAACCATAAGAATTGGTTCCTTAACCAGCTTTTCTCACATAACGTATAGTCCGATTATTCAGGAATTTATCAATGTGCTTGGTGAGGCAGTGGATACCATCGGTGGTCCCCAGATTCGAAACATTGGAACCATTGGTGGAAATACCTGTAATGGTGTAACATCTGCTGATTCTGCTTCGACTTTATTTGCGTGGGATGCAATCGTTGAAATCTCAGGTGCCGAAGGAGTTCGCAGAATTCCAATCAAAGATTTTTATATCAAGGCAGGTAAGGTTGACCTTCGTCCAGGAGAAATCCAAACGGGAATCTTGATTCCAAAGGTGAGTTATGATGGCTACAAAGGGTACTATACAAAGTATGCGATGCGAAATGCAATGGACATTGCAACGACGGGTTGCTCGGTTAATGTTAAGCTGTCTGACGACAAAAAGACTATTCTGGATGCAAGAGTTGCCTACGGTGTTGCAGGTCCGATTCCAATGCGTACACCTACGGCTGAGGCCTTGGTGAAGGGACAGCCAGTTTCCAAGGAAATGTGTAAAAAGTTCGGGGAAGCGGTTCTTTCCGATATCAATCCTCGTGATAGCTGGAGAGCAAGCAAAGCCTTCCGCTGCCATATTGGTGAAGTCATGGCAGAGAGAGGTTTGGAAAAGGCAATCAAAAGAGCGGGAGGTGAACTGTAATGGCAAAACAATATCAACTCGTAACTTGTACCATTAACGGTAAGGAAACTGAAACCATGGTGGATGTAAGAGCTTCTCTTACGGATATGCTTCGCAATGACTACCGACTGACCAGTGTAAAAAAAGGTTGTGAAGTCGGTGAGTGCGGTGCCTGTACGGTTTTAATTGATGGAGAAGCGTTCAATTCTTGTATCTATTTAGCAGTATGGGCACAAGGAAAGCGTATTACGACGGTAGAAGGGTTACTTGGACCAAATGGAGAATTGTCGGATATTCAACAGTCCTTTGTGGAGGAGTCTGCGGTACAGTGCGGATTTTGTTCACCGGGATTTATCATGACTGCATTGGAGATACTAGATAGTGGTGTCGAATATAGTGATGATCAGCTTCGGAAGCTTTTGTCAGGGCATTTGTGCCGATGCACGGGATACGAGAATATTTTCCGTGCGGTGAAAAAGACAATGCTTCGTCGCTTAGGGAAAGAAGTAGAGTAAAGACAAGAGGAGTAGAAAAGCAACTGCGTTTTGATAAGAAGCGCAGTTGCTTTTTTATATGCAAAAAATTCTAAATGGAAGGAAAATAGTGCCAATCATTTCTTCTGAGTAAAATATTGTAACAAATACTAAGAAAATCCTAATTACATTTCATCGTTTGTACAATATGATAGTAGTTGGCAGCATAAAAGGTAGTCTGCTTATTAAAATGTTACAAGGAAATGTCGAGGAATTAGGAGGAGGAAAAAGTGAGAAGAAAACGATTAGTAGCTCTGGCACTGGCCGTTATCATGGTAGGTACATCCATCAATACGCAACCTATCGTTTTAAAGGCAGAAACAATCGCAGTAGAAAACGCATCGGCAGAGGGAGCCAATACGGTAGACGGATGGGCACCGTTTACAATTGATAATACACAAGCGGTGTTGGATTCTATGGTTGCGGTTAAGGATGCTCGTGCAGAAAAGGCAACAAAATTTACACATAAAGAGTGGACGGGAACCACTTATACCGATGTGGATGGTAACACCGTAAAAGCCGCCGATGTTTTTGGCATCAATGTGGAGGAGGCTTCGACTTCTTCTACCTTATCAGTCGCGTATGATAGTGTAGATAAGGCAGTCATTGGAGCAAAAGATTACAAGAAGGAAGCTTCAAAATATGTGCAGTTTTTAACAGGCTCCGATACGAAGGTAAAGGACTGGAGCTTGGTTGTACTGCAAAATCAGGATTTAGCCCAGGGAAACAGCTATAAGGATTTTTATCAAACAAATTATGATACTGCGGGTGTTGGTACCGATGAGATGGCTTGGAAAAATAACTTAGAGCTCCCGGCAAGCTGGACTTCTTATGGTTTTGATTTTTCAATCTATACAAATGTGCAAATGCCATGGCAGTCAAAGTATGATGCAAGTGTTACCGTACCAGCAGCACCTATCGTATACAACCCAGTTGGTCTGTATCGTAAGACTTTTACCGTAAATGATAGTATGTATGATGCGAATGGAAGAATTTACTTGTCCTTCCAAGGAGTAGAATCAAGTTATTATGTTTATGTCAATGGAAAAGAGGTTGGATATAGTGAAGATACCTATAGTCCTCATAGTTTTGATGTGACAGATTATTTGAATGGAAAAGGACAGGAAAATCTTCTGGCAGTTGAAGTTCATAAGTTCTGTGATGGAACCTGGATGGAAGATCAGGATATGATCTATGATGGTGGAATTTGCAGAGATGTCTATTTGTATGCAACACCACAGGTACATATTAATGATTACTTTGTGCGCACCGATTTAGATGAAACATATACAAACGCAGATCTTGATTTGGATTTGACAATTTCAAATAACAGCACGCAAAGTGCAGATGGATACAGAGTAGATGTAGCGTTATTTGACCAGGATGGAACTGCATTTATGAATGGAAAGACCGTAGCGATTCCTAGCGTGGGAGCGGCACAAAGCGATGGAACAAAGACAAAGGTTACCTTAAGCGCATCGGGCATCAAGGTATACAATCCGTTGCTTTGGTCTGCAGAGGATCCAAATCTATATACACTGGTGCTTACACTTTATGATGCAAATGGAACCTATATTGAGAGTGTGTCACAGCAGCTTGGGTTCCGTGAAATCGAGTTTACCCGTACGCAGGTTGATGAAAGTGGGAATCGTACTACTGCAAAGGCTGATTATAATCCGATTACAATCAATGGAAAGCAGCTCTTATTAAAAGGTACGAATCGCCATGATACGGATCCTGTCTATGGGAAATATGTACCACGTGAAACCGTAATGGAAGACGTCTTGCTGATGAAGCAATATAACCTAAATGCGGTTCGTACCTCTCATTATAGTAACGATGAATATCTGTACTATTTATGTGATAAATTAGGTCTTTATGTGATGGCTGAGACAAACTTAGAGTCCCATGCACTCATGAATAATGGGACTGCGCAGGCGAATTTTAAGGCGCTTGCATTAGACCGAACCAAAACAGCATTTAATCGATTAAAGAACCGTACCTGTAATGTGATGTGGTCGACGGGAAATGAAAACTACTATTCGAGCAGTAAAACTTATGCGGATAGTATGTTCTACGATCTAATTTGGTATTTTAAGAATCATGATACCACTCGTCCCGTACATAGTGAATCCTCCAATAGTGAGAATGGAACCGATATGGGAAGTAATATGTATCCATCAGTTTCTACTGTTTGGTCAAGAGCAGCAGAAAATATGCCATATGTAATGTGCGAATATGATCATGCAATGGGAAATGCAGTAGGTAATATGAAGGAATACTGGGATGCTATCCGTAGCTCCGATAATATGCTTGGTGGATTTATCTGGGACTGGGTGGATCAATCAAGGCTCGTTTCTTTTAGTAAATTGCCAAAGAAATATGCGGTAAGCGATAGCAGTAGTCATAAGGCAACCGGAATTGTAAATGTAAATACGTTGAATGAATCACCTGCAAGCGAATCTCTTACAACAAAAAGCTTGAATGGTCATTTATTAATGGATTCTGCCTATACCGATTCCTATAATGATGCAACAGCGGGTACTGGTAAAGCATTTACGATAGAAATGGTAGTGTACCCAACTTCCCTGGATAGTGACAGTGTATTCATGTCAAAGGGTGACAATACCTGGGCATTTAAGACCAATAGTAGTAAACAAATTGAATTCTTTGGATACAATGGCGGTTGGAAGTCTGTTACGGTAGATGTTCCACCAAACTGGCTCAATAACTGGCATCAGATAGCCGTTACATATAATGCAGGAACAGTTAAGCTTTACTGTGACGGAACTTTGCTAAAAAGTGGAACCAGCAATAGCACGATAGCTCCTTCTAGCTATCAATTAGGTATTGGATACTGTCAGCAGACGGGAAGAAAGTTTACGGGAGAGATTTCGGTTGCTCGTGTATATAACCGAGAACTTAGTTTATCCGAGATTACGGCACAAAACAATACATCTCCTGCAATTCAATCAACAGATGCGTCGGTTGTATTATGGGTAGATTACAGCAATATCAAAGAATTGACATCGGAAGAACAGGGGATTTTTGACTATTATGCAACAAATTATGCCTATAAAAACCTATACTCTGGAAAGACGGTATCAAGTGCTGGACAAACGATAGAGGCTACCTCCAATATCTCCAGCGGAACCAAGACCAGCAGTGGTTATTTCTATGGATATGGCGGCGATTGGGGCGAAAAGCCAAATGACAATTCCTTCTGTGTTAACGGTTTAGTTTCGCCAGACCGTGATGTGCAGCCAGAGCTTTATCAGGTAAAATATATCTATCAAAATTTCTGGTTCAATGCAGATGAAGTTCAATTAAAGAATGGAATTGTTTCGGTTTACAATGAAAATAACTTTAAAAATTTGAATGATTTTAAGGTTGTTTGGACATTAAAGGAAGATGAAACCATCATTGGAAGCGGAATTTTAAACGAAGACATAGCACCAAGAGAAACGAAGAAAATCAGTGTTCCTTATGCACAGTATCTGCCAAGTACCTTAAAGAGTGGAGCAGAATATTATCTGGATTTTTCGGTTCAATTAAAAGAGGATACCCTATATGCAAAGGCAGGCCATGAGGTTGCATATGAGCAGTTTAGCTTACCAATGGAAATCGTGCAAGCAGCGAAAACAGTATCACCAAATGTTGTTAGCATCGACAGCACAGATGCCGATTACGCGGTAGTCAGTGGAGCAGCATTTAGCTTTAAAATTGATAAAAAGACGGGTGCAATGAAGGATTACAGCTATATGGGAAGTTCTCTTTTAACAGAGGGAGTACAACCAAATTTTTGGCGTGCACCAATGAACAATGACAATGGTAATTATGACAGCAGTTGGCAGTCAATGGGAGCCTCTGCAAGTGCGAGTGTGATAACAGAGGGCATCAATGACAAGGGTCAAAAGACAATTACAGTAGAACTTGGGTTTACAAAGAATGCAGGTGTGAAGGAGACCATTGTCTATACGATTGATGGCAGCGGCGCCGTTACGGTACAAAATACGGTGGATGCAACGACCTCTGGAATCACGAACTTTATGCGTATTGGAGCAGACTTTACTTTACCAGAGGGCTACGAGACGGTGGAATGGTATGGAAATGGACCAGTTGAAAGCTGTTCAGACCGAAATGATTTTGCAAGAGTAGGAAAATATAGTACAACGGTTGATAAGCTGTTCTATCCATACTTGGATACACAGGATACCGGCACACTCACTGGAACAAAGTGGATTAGCGTTTCAAGCAGTGCAACGGATGCCGCGATTTTAGTGGCAGCCAAAGACACCATAGAAGCAAGTGCGCTTCACTATGATGTAGATGATTTAACAAGTGCACAGCATCCTTATGAATTGACTCATTTAAAGGAAACAATTTTATCCATTAATTACAAATCACAAGGAACTGGAAATAAAAGCTGTGGACAGGATCCATTAAGTGCTTATATGCTTCCGACTACGAAGGTATATCAGTATGAGTATACGATTCTTCCATATAGTAAATCAACACTTAGTGCGGAAAATACCTTGACCGAAATCAGCCGTCCATATCGAAGTGTGGCATCGGTTGACTGGAATAGTCTGTTCACGCAAAAAGCGCAGGAATTTATTCGGGAAGTAAAACAAATTGTTGTATATCAATATACGCAGTATGATGTGCTGAAAAAATTGAAAGATACCTATGATACCGATTATAGTAATGAGTTAAAGGCTGTTGTTTTAAATCTGGATGCGAATATAATCAAAGAACTGACGGATAAGATGGACAGTGCTCTCTCATTTAAGAACAAGAGCGTAAAGGTAACCGTGACGGATAGCAGCCAAAACAAGCTGGATGAAGTTGCAACTGATCCAAGCGGATTTAAGTTAGGCTATGATTCCACAATTGGTAAAAATATTATGACAGGGTACTTTGCATTAGACGATACCAATGCAACCGCTATCTTTAATGAGGTTATGAAAGGCACAAACCCATTTACCGTAGAGGCATGGATGAATCCAAATGGTGGAAATAGTGAATCCAACGTCTTAATTAGTAAGGGTGATGGATGTATGGGATTCCGTATTTCGGAAAGCAGTGTTTACTTCTTTATTAAAAATACTTCTGGAACTTGGAAAACATGTAAAGCAGCACTAACTGACTTAACTTCCTGGCATCATGTTGCAGGTGTTTACAATGGAAGTGATTTGATGGTTTACATCGACGGAGTTCTTTCCGCGACTTCTAGTACTGTAGGTGGTATTGCAACACAAGCGGATGCACCACTAGGAATTGGTATTGATAAGCTGCTCGACCGTAAGGGTGGAAATAGCTTTGCAACCGCAAGAATTTACAAAAAGGCATTGAGTGCAGACGAACTTACGGGACAGATGAACTATGATAAAGGAACGGCACAGAGCCCATCCGTAGCAGCCAATGACAATACGGTGGCACTCTGGTATGATTTTAATACGGTAAAAACGGAAGCTGTTTATCGTCCACTGGAAAGCTTTAGCGCATCATCACCAAAAGCTTTAACGGATGGAACGATTGCATTAAATGTGGGGGATGTGACAACGGTGCAAGCATTAGTGGGACCAGACACTGCCACAGACCGTACGGTAACCTATAAAACGAGTGATGCAGAGGTTGCCGCTATCTCAGAACAAGAGAGCAGTGAAGCAAAGACGAGCATTACCACGGATGGTACAAAGGGAAGCAGTCAGATCTATCTAAAAGCTCTAAAAGAAGGAAAGGCAACGATTACTGTTACACCAGCAGGACTTGATGCACAAGGCAGCGCTTTTGAGGCTAAAACATTTGAGGTAACCGTGTCAAAGAAGCCAGAGCCAACAAAGACGCCGGAACCAAGTGCAACGCCAGAGCCAACAAAGACACCGGAGCCAACTGCAACGCCAGAGCCAACAAAGACACCGGAGCCAACTGCAACGCCAGAGCCAACAAAGACTCCAGAACCTACGAGTACGCCAGATAATGGTAATGGAGGTGTGGTGCTGCCGGTATTTACTCCAGCACCTGTGAAAACACCAGAACCGACAAAGATACCAGAGCCAACAAAAGAACCTATTCCATCCTTTGAAGAGGAATTAAAGGTAGTGGAAAAAGTAAATCTTTATGTAGATGGCACGACAAAGGCTTCTAAGCTATTAGATGTAGCACTTCCAGCAGAAGTAGAAGAGAAGGATGTGAAAATTTCATATTCGACATCGGACAAATCAATTGCTACAATTAATAAGGATGGAAAGATTGTCGCAAAGAAGAAAGGAACCGTTACTTTAAAGGTTGAGGTTGCATATGGAGAAGAGACATATACCAAAGAAGTTACCGTATCGGTTAAACCAGCAACCTTTAGCGTAAAAGCAGATAAAACTGCAAGCGAAGGCGAACTATACTCCTACAAGCTGAAATTGAAAGGATTTACAAAGTCAGATGTCTCGGTTAAAACGAGTGATAAGTCCATCTTGCGCGTGAGTAAAACTGGAAAGGTACGAGCGTTAAAACCTGGTACAGCAAAGCTAATAATCA
>JASKJZ010000005.1 GCA_030154385.1 Clostridiales bacterium | reverse complement strand
CTATGAAAAAGAGATTAAAATGGCGGGAGGTATTGATTTTCAGATACTTGGAATTGGAGAGAATGGTCATATCGGGTTTAACGAACCGGATGTCAACTTTGAAGCAACGACACACTTAGTTACGCTTGATGAACGGACAATATCATCCAATTCCAGATTTTTTTGCAGCAAGGAAGAGGTTCCAAGGCAAGCAGTCAGTATGGGAATAAAAACGATCATGCAGTCCAAAAAGATATTATTAATAGCAAATGGAGCTGCTAAGGCGGACGCAATCGAGCAAATGGTATATGGGAAAATCTCTCCTTATGTACCAGCTACAATCCTACAGCTTCATCCAGATGTGACAGTCATTGTGGATAAGCTAGCAGGAAGCCGTTTAATGCGTGAATCGTCATTTGTTCGATAGAAAAAAGAGCGCAAACACCAAAAAAGACTTGATTTTTTCTGGAATGTTGATACAATGAATAAATATACAATAAATATACATTTATTCGGAGGGATTCAGGATGAAAAAATTACTCGCTATGGTATTAATGCTTTGTACGACAGTTTCACTGGCAGGATGTGGAAGCTCGGCTCCAAAAAACGAGGTCTTTTCCATTGATGATTTGCCAGGAAAGACAATTGGTGTACAGCTTGGAACAACTGGTGATATTTATGCAGGAGATTATGAAGAACAAGGTTCAACACTTGAGCGTTACAACAAGGGAGCGGATGCTATTCAGGCACTGAAGCAGGGAAAAGTGGACTGCGTGGTGATTGATGAGCAGCCAGCTAAGGCATTTGTTGCAAAAAATGATGACTTAAAGATTATTGAAGGTGGATTTGAACCAGAGGAATATGCAATCTGTATTTCAAAAGATAAATCCGATTTAAAGGACAAAATCAATCAAGCCATCAGCGAATTAAAAGCAGATGGAACCTTGGATACTATCATTGGCAACTATATTGGAGATGATACAAAGGGAAAGAGTCCTTATACTTCACCAGCGGATGTAGACCGCAGCAACGGAACCCTTACCATGGCGACCAACGCAGCCTTTGAACCATATGAGTACTACGAAGGTCAAACAGTAGTTGGAATTGACGCCGACTTAGCACAGGCAATTTGTGACAAGCTTGGCATGGAACTTAAGATTGAAGATATGGAATTTGATTCCATTATCAATGCTGTGCAGGCTGGAAAAGCAGATATCGGTGTGGCTGGTATGACCGTGACCGAAGACCGTTTAATCAGTGTTGATTTTACAGATCCATATACAACAGCGCAGCAGGTTATCGTTGTTCGAAAAAATTAAGCAGGTGAATGCAGGTGGAAGATTTTAAAATCCGATTTATTAATAATTTTATAACCGATAACCGTTGGAAGTATTTGATCGACGGACTTGGAACCACGTTCTTGATCACAATTTTTGCAGTTGTACTTGGCATCGTGCTGGGCTTCTTTATTGCGATTATTCGCTCGACTGCGGATAAGAATGGAACCTTAAAAATACCAAATGCAATCTGTAAGCTCTATTTGACGGTCATCCGAGGAACGCCTGTGATGATTCAGCTTTTGATCATCTACTACGTTATCTTTGGATCCGTAGCAATTGATAAGAGGCTTACCGCCATCCTTGCGTTTGGAATTAACTCGGGAGCCTATGTAGCAGAAATCGTAAGGTCTGGTATTATGGCCGTGGACGAAGGACAGTTTGAGGCAGGTCGAAGCCTTGGCTTTAGTTATGTGCAGACCATGTGGTATATCATCATGCCACAGGCTTTTAAAAACGTACTTCCAGCGCTTGGAAATGAGTTTATCGTATTATTAAAAGAAACCTCGATATGTGGATACATTGCGCTAACGGATCTGACCCATGGAGGAAATACCATTCGTAGCCAAACCTACGATGCTTTTATGCCATTGATTGCGGTAGCGCTGATTTATCTAGCGATTGTGTATGTCCTTTCGATTGGAGTCACACGTTTAGAGAGGAGGCTTCGTACCAATGAACGATAATATTTTATTCGAGATTGATCATTTAAAAAAGGATTTTGGAAGCATTCAGGTCTTAAATGGAATCAGTACAACAATCAAGCAGGGCGAGGTAGTCGTAATCATTGGACCTTCTGGTTCTGGAAAATCTACATTTTTACGTTCACTTAATTTACTGGAAGTCCCGACGGGTGGAACGATTCGGTTTGAGGGACTTGATATTACCGATAAAAAATCGAATATCAATTTGTATCGACAAAAAATTGGTATGGTGTTTCAGCATTTCAATCTATTTCCGCATAAGACCATACTGGATAATATGACGCTCGCGCCGATGAAGCTTTTAAAGAAATCAAAGGACGAAGCGACGAAGCAGGCGATGGAGCTATTGCAAAGAGTAGGGCTTGAGGAAAAGGCAAATGCCTATCCTTCCCAGCTATCGGGTGGTCAAAAGCAAAGAATTGCAATCGTGCGTTCTCTTTGTATGAATCCGGATGTAATGCTCTTTGATGAGCCAACAAGTGCACTCGATCCAGAAATGGTGGGAGAAGTGCTTGGCGTTATGGAGGATCTGGCAAAGGGCGGAATGACGATGGTCATTGTAACGCATGAAATGGGATTTGCAAAAAAGGTTGCAACCCGCGTACTATTCATTGATGAGGGTGAGATAAAAGAAGAAAATCCACCACAGGAGTTTTTTGAGAATCCAAAGAATCCAAGATTGAAAGAATTTTTATCCAAGGTATTATAAAGTTGGAGAAATAGAGAGTAAAGAAAGAAGAGTTCCCCGTGCCAAATGTCGGCAGCGGGAACTCTTTGTTGCTTTTAGTGAAAAATAAGGAGAACCACTAGAGCAAGGATGGCAGGGAGCGCCTGCTTAAAGAATATGGAACGGTTGGAGGTGGCGGCACCAAAAATTTCTCCCTTTAATCTGCAATCCAAGAGAAACGATATTCCATTTTCTCAGGTGCGGAAATTTCAGGTGTGTTCAGTCGCTCCAAATGACCGGATAGTCCTTTTTCTAATGCAGCTAGATGGAAGTGACAAGCACCAATTCCGACATCGGTTCTTTGAATATCAATACCATGTTTGTTCTCTTTGAGGGAATGAAACTCATAAAAATGAAAACTATCCTTTTCTTTTACAATACGCCAGGGTTGTTTATTAACAGCAGAAGGAGCAAGCCGCAGCATTTCGAGCGGAAACGCATAATCACCTGCAGCGTCTTTGTTCAGTGGGGTTGAAAAATTGGAATCAAAAAATAAATCCTGCCACAAAAGGCGCTGATCGGCTTTTATGGCCCAACGGGTCATACGATCGGATACTCTTCGTTTTCCTGTGGGAATGCCAATTGGGGATATGGCAGGAAAGATGGAGTCTTTGTTTAAATGCATCGCTGCTGCAAATTTTGAGCGGTCAAAGGTTCCGCCAAGCCAACAGGTACCAAAGCCAAGGGAAGTAAGATACAAAATGAGTGCTTCAAAGGAATAGCCAAGAGCCTCTAGGTTTAGTTCTTCTGTTCCTACAGAGGCACCGACATAGTTAGAGGCTCCCTTGATTACGCCATAGGTACCAAGCTTTTCTCCATTTTCGGTTGCGTCATGATCTAAAAGGTGAAATGACACTGCAACGGAGAAGGGATTTGACAAGTGCTCAATATATTGTTCGATTTGCTCACGCTCTGATTTGGTAAGAGGGCGTTCTTGGTAGTTTCTTACGCTTTGGCGTTGTTTTACCGTTTTTTCAACTGAAAAATCTAATTTCATAATTCAATCCTTTCTTTATTGGAGGGAAGGGAAATGACCGTATTGTCATTCTTTTTTTGAGGGGGAGCCAGTCAGCCCATGGAGTAGTTTTTGGCTGATACTTAAAAATAAGGTTGCTTCCTCGGGAGTAAGGATCGCTTCATAGTCGGAATGGAGCTGTCTCCAGGAGGAAAGAATGCTTTCTTGCTGCGCGAGTCCCTCGGGCATGCTATAAAGATAGATGTTTTTACCTTCGGCTTGTTTTCTTACGTAACCTTTACGTACAAGCTTTTCGAGTAAGCGTGTAATGGTGGAGGGGGTTAGATGCACAAACAAATTAGCATATCGGATTCCCACTGTCAACTTATTTTTCTTTGCAGGAATGAAAGACCTTTGGTATAATAATAATAACTGTTAAAGGACTCGTATAGGAGGGTATGATATGGATAAATTGTTTGATGATAGTGACTTAGCTGACCTACTGACTGAACTGAATCAGAATGCAAATGTTGAAAAAATAGAGGATAATAAAGAGATGGAAGCCGCGCAAAGAAGGTATGACGAGATTATTAAAAAGCATAAGGATGAGGTATAGCTATCGATTTTTGGAGAGCAAAAAGACTTGACAAAAGCCAAAGATGCGAATAAACTAGTGCCTATAGTGAAATAATGAACACATGCAAGGAAAAGAAGAGTAGCTGGGGAAATACACAACAGAGAGTCCCGTTTGCTGAAAAGGGATATGGAAGCAACCAGTGAAGATGGTCTTGGAGCAGAATGGCTGAGGCGTTAGCTTAGGTTGTTACGGATGCACCCGTTACCGTGCAGACTGTGTAAGCAGTTAATAAGGCTTGTATCGAAAGATAGGGGCAAATTAAAGTGGTACCACGAGACTAGATGCTCGTCTTTAAGAAATTAAAGGCGGGCTTTTTTGTATGTATCAAAAGGAAAAGGAGATTTTAAATGGAGAAGAAAACGTATTATTTAACAACGGCGATTGCATATACCTCTGGAAAACCGCATATCGGAAATACCTATGAGGCAGTACTGGCAGATAGTATTGTTCGTTTTAAGCGTGAGCAGGGCTTTGACGTGCGCTTTCAGACCGGTACGGATGAGCATGGTCAAAAGATTGAGTTAAAGGCAGCAGAAGCAGGGGTAACTCCAAAGGAGTTTGTTGACGGTGTTGCGGGACAGATAAAAAGTGTTTGGGATCTGATGAATACGTCTTATGACCGCTTTATTCGCACGACGGATGAAGATCACGAAAAGCAGGTACAAAAGATATTTCGCAAGTTATACGAAAAGGGCGATATTTATAAAGGGCATTATGAGGGAATGTATTGCACACCTTGTGAATCCTTTTTTACTGCGTCTCAGCTTGTAGATGGAAAATGTCCAGATTGTGGAAGAGACTGTCAGCCAGCGAAAGAAGAGGCATATTTTCTAAAGCTTAGTAAATATGCGGATCGTTTGATTGCGCACATCAAGGAGCATCCAGAGTTTATTCAGCCTGAATCTAGAAAAAATGAAATGATGAATAACTTCTTGCTTCCAGGACTTCAGGATCTATGTGTTTCCAGAACCTCTTTTAAATGGGGAATCCCTGTAGACTTTGATGAAAAGCATGTAGTATATGTATGGCTGGATGCACTCAGCAATTATATTACTGGTCTTGGCTTTGATGTGGATGGAAACTCCGATGCATTGTATGGAAAATACTGGCCGGCAGACCTTCATCTGATTGGAAAGGATATCTTACGTTTCCATACCATCTATTGGCCAATTATGCTGATGGCACTGGATATACCACTTCCAAAGCAGGTATTTGGACATCCTTGGCTATTACAGGGCGATGGAAAGATGAGCAAATCAAAAGGAAATGTTTTGTATGCGGATGATTTGGTTTCCTTGTTTGGCGTCGATGCCGTGCGCTATTTTGTGCTTCATGAGATGCCGTTTGAAAACGATGGCGTGATTACCTGGGAACTCATGGTCGAGCGTATGAACTCAGATCTTGCGAATACCCTTGGAAATTTAGTGAACCGCACCATTTCGATGTCCAATAAATATTTTGGCGGTATCGTAAACAACAAGGCGGTGAAGGAGTCCGTAGACGAGGAGCTTATTGCACTCTCCTTAGCGACGCCAGGGAAGGTTATCGAAAAAATGGATAAGCTGCGTATTGCCGATGCGATATCTGAGATTTTCACCTTGTTCAAGCGTTGTAACAAATACATTGATGAGACAATGCCTTGGGCACTGGCAAAGGATGAAACAAAGAAGGAGCGCTTGGAAACGGTGCTTTATCACTTAATCGAGAGTATTACGATTGGTGCAAGCCTTTTAGAATCCTTTATGCCAGATACTTCCAAACGGATTTTGGAGCAGTTAAATACGAAAAAACGTGCGCTTGATGAAATGAATACCTATGGTGGTTATCCATCAGGCAATCAAGTGGTAGAAAAGCCAGAAATTCTATTTGCAAGACTGGATATGGAAGAGGTCTTACAAAAGGTAGAGATTATAAAAGAGAAACAGGCACCAAAGGAAGTAGAAGCGGAGCCAAAGGAGGAAGAGGCTGTGATTGATATTGAGCCAAAGGAAGAAATCGAATATAATGACTTTATGAGAATGCAGTTTCAGGTAGGCGAAATCCTCGCTTGCGAAGAGGTACCAAAGTCCAAGAAGCTCTTATGCTCGAAGGTAAAGGTTGGAAGTGAAATCAAACAGATTGTTTCTGGTATTAAGCAGTATTATAGTGCCGAGGAGATGGTAGGGAAAAAGGTAATGGTACTGGTGAACCTAAAGCCTGCGAAGCTGGCGGGTGTTGTATCAGAAGGAATGCTTCTTTGTGCGGAGGATGCAGAGGGCAATCTGGCGCTCATGGTGCCAGAAAAATCAATGCCAGCAGGTGCTGAGATTTGTTAATTAATAAGTGGTAATAGAGGAAAACAGCCTTTGGGAGCGAGCTCCACGGCTGTTTTTCGGCTATTTGTGATAATCGGAACAAAGAGATATCGTTTGATAGAGAAAGAGGGTTACTATGATACTAGAAAGTCATGCACATTATGAGGATGAAGCATTTGATGAAGACCGAAATGAGCTATTAAATAGCTTTTCGGAGCAAGGGATTGGTGTCGTTGTCAATGTAAGCTCAAGTCTTGAGACTATCGAGCGCACACTTTTATTATGCAAACAGTATCCGTTCATTTATGGGGCAGTTGGTGTTCATCCAGAGGAATGTGCAGCTCTAAATGATGAGAACTTTGAATATGTAAAAAGAATGTTATCAGAGGACAAGGTAGTTGCGGTAGGGGAGATTGGTCTTGACTACTACTGGGACGAGCCCGAGCGAAGCATACAAAAGAAATGGTTCGAGGCACAGATTGCGCTTGCCAGAGAGGCAAAGCTTCCAATGATTATTCACAGCCGCGATGCGGCACAGGACACGTTAGATATACTAAAAGCTCATAAAAGTGAAGAGATCGGAGGCGTCATCCATTGTTTTTCCTATGGGACAGAGATGGCAAGAGAATATCTGAATATGGGATTTTATCTTGGAATCGGTGGAGTCGTGACCTTCAACAATGCAAAGAAGCTAAAGGAAGTTGTTGCGTATGCGCCGATTGAGAGCATTGTATTGGAGACAGATAGTCCGTATCTTTCGCCGGTTCCCAATCGAGGCAAGCGAAATTCATCCTTGAATCTTGTGTATGTTGCGAAGGAGATTGCAAAAATCAAGGGATTGGATTATCATGAGGTAGTAGAAATAACCGAACAGAATGCAAAAAGGATGTATCAGATTCATGAATAAGAAAAGAAGAGGTGACAGATGGCAAGCTTAGGAATCCCACAGAATACGATTACGGTATTACAAAAATACAATTTTAATTTTCAAAAGAAATTTGGACAAAATTTCTTAATTGACCCCCATGTACTAGAAAAAATCGTGGATTCAGCAGCAGTTGGGCCTGAGGATTTTGTTTTGGAAATTGGACCTGGAATCGGTACGATGACGCAGTATCTATGTGAGCGTGCAAGGGAGGTTCTTGCAGTTGAAATTGATAAGAACCTGATTCCGATTCTAAAGGAGACCTTATCCGCTTATGAGAATGTTATCATTTTAAACGAAGATATCTTGAAGGTGGATATCAATAGCTTGGCAGCCGAAAAAAATGGAGGTAAGCCGATTAAAGTAGTGGCAAATCTACCCTATTATATTACGACTCCGATTATCATGGGATTATTTGAAAGCCATGTGCCCCTAAAGAGCATAACCGTTATGGTTCAAAAAGAGGTAGCAGATCGGATGCAGGTGGGACCTGGTACGAAGGATTACGGCGCACTTTCTCTGGCTGTCCAATATTATGCAAAGCCTGAAATCACAGCAAATGTACCGCCAAACTGTTTTATTCCGCGTCCCAATGTAGGCTCTGCTGTTATAACGCTTACCTGTCACGATGCTCCTCCTGTTGAGGTCATCAACGAAGCACTTATGTTTTCGTTGATTCGCGCGTCGTTTAATCAAAGAAGAAAGACGTTAGTAAACGGGTTAAATAATGCTGCTGGGATTACCTATTCCAAGGAGGCGATTCAAGCGGCAATCGAAGCGCTGGGCGTCTCTCCTACGATTCGCGGCGAGGCACTTACCCTAGAACAGTTTGCACATCTTAGTAATTTATTGATAAAAGGATCGTGAAAATATGGCAAAACAAAAGAAAAAAAAGAAGAAAAGCAAAGGAATAATGCGGCTTCAATTTATTCTTAAGCTGCTTTTATTTCTGCTTTTACTGAGTATTTTGATACTTGGAATTCTTCTTTATCTTCGATATGGAAAAACGGTGATGACCCTTCACGACGAAGCGAATCAGTTGGTGCGACAGTCCGATGTCAACACCTTCCGACAGTCGGAGACGAGCGAAGTATATGATGTGAATGGGAAGCTGATTGCGACCCTAAAGGGAGAAAAGGACACCTATTATCTAACCTACGAGCAGATACCAGATTCGGTGAAGCAGGCGATGATATCGATTGAAGATAAGCGCTTTTTAAAGCATCACGGCATTGATCTCAAGGGGATTTTGCGTGCAGCCAAAGCCTATATTGTTAATAAGGGCGAAATCACACAGGGAGCCAGTACGATTACGCAGCAGCTGAGCCGAAACATCTTTCTGACCCATGAAGTGAGCTGGCAGCGGAAGGTAAAGGAGATCTTTATTGCACTTGCCATGGAGAAAAAGTACACCAAAGATCAAATTATGGAATTTTATTTGAATAATATCTACTTTGGCAATGGATACTATGGAATAGAAGCAGCAAGTAAAGGATATTTTAGCAGTGATGTAGACGATTTATCCTTGGCACAGATTGCGTTCCTTTGTGCGATTCCAAACAACCCAAGTCTCTATGACCCGATTGAGCACAGTGATAATACCGTGAAACGAAAAAATCGGATTCTTCTTCAGATGAAGCTTGACGGAGCTTTGGATGAGGTGGAGTATCAAACGGCCTGTGCGGAAGAAATTACATTAAAAGAGACCAAAACGAAAAAAAGAAACTATATTGAAACCTATGTGTATTACTGTGCAGTACGAGCGCTGATGAAAAATCAAGGCTTCAATTTCCGTTATACCTTTGGCACGGAGGAGGAAAAAGAGCGTTATGATAAGCGATACGACGAAATGTATTCGCTGTGTCAGCAATCGTTGTATAGCGCAGGATATCGTATTTATACCTCCATCGATACCAAAAAACAGAAACTGTTACAAAATGCAGTGAACGAAACCTTGAAGGAGTTCACCTCAACGAATACCGAAGGCGTGTATGAGCTTCAAAGTGCCGCGACCTGTATTGATAATAAGAGCGGACGAGTCGTAGCCATTGTAGGCGGACGAAGCCAGAACACTCAGGGCTATACGCTCAATCGTGCCTTCCAAAGCTTTCGACAGCCTGGAAGCTCCATTAAGCCCCTCATCGTATATACCCCTTCCTTTGAACGAAATTATACACCAGACAGTATCGTGGTGGATAAAAAGTTTGAGGGAGGGCCAAGCAATTCGAGTGGTACGTATGCAGGTAAAATTACGGTTCGTACGGCAGTGGAACGATCAATCAATACAATCGCATGGCAGATGTTCACGGAGCTTACTCCACAGGTTGGTCTTCAATATTTATTAAATATGAATTTTGCAAAGATATCAGAAAACGACTATTATCCAGCCGCTTCACTTGGAGGATTTACCAATGGTGTCAGTTCGGTCGAGATGGCTTCGGGCTTTGCTGCATTGGAAAATGAAGGCGTTTTTCGGGAGCCAACTTGCATTGTATCTATTTTGGATGCGAAAGGGAATGAGGTAGTAGGTGATATTCAAGATACGAAGGTGATTTACGAGGCAAATGCGGCACGTATGATGACGGATGTGATGACGGGTGTCTTTATCCGAGGAACCGCAAAAGGACTTTCTCTTTCGGGAATGTCTTGTGCGGGAAAAACGGGAACGACCACGGACAAAAAGGATGGCTGGTTCGTGGGCTACACACCGTATTATACTACCAGCGTATGGGTTGGCTATGATATTCCAAAAAAATTAGATTCCCTGGCTGGAGCAACCTACCCTGGAAGTATATGGAAGATGTACATGCAACAGATTCATGAAGGACTTACCGATACAGGGTTCGCGGGTTATACAAAACCAGTAGAGGAAACGGAGGGGGCAGATGAACAAACGAAGGAGCAAGAAACTACCAAAGAACCAGATACTATGGCTTCACCAAATCCCGAGGACGAAAACATTTTTGATCTGGATGCACCGCTTGAAGGAGAGGAAGACGAGACATCAGATCAAGAAGAGGGTACACAAGATACAGAGGATGAGCCAGATACTACTGCAGATGAACAAGATGAGGAAGCAATAGACGAGTCACAAGATACGAACGAGGAGCAGCCAGAAGCTTCGATAAATCCTACTACGCAGGAGGAGAATCCAGAAGATACTGCTGCGGATGAACAGGTGCAATAAAAGTGTAATAAAAAGATAGGCCACACGAATTAACACGTGTGGCCGTATTCACTACATAGTACCAAGGATCTGAATCGCTTTATCTTTTATGATAACTTCAAAATGTTCTTCAAAGTAAGAATAGCTTGCATAAGTGGTACGTTCTGCTTTTCCATATTCGGAAATAATATTGCAGATTTTATTGAATTCTTCGGGTGTATGCTGGGACTTGCTGATCACTAAATAGTATTTTCCGTGTAACGGATCTTTGTAAATACTGTTAATTCCATGATAAGAAGAAACAATATGCTCCGATAAGCGGCTGATTTCATTTAAGTTTACAAAGGAGTAAAATTTTGTCAAATTTGTCTGCGTTGCGCTATATTTTGGCTCCACTTGCTCATTGTCCTCGTTGTTATGAGGATCAAGATTTATGGTTACACTATTTAGGGAAGAATTCTCATCCGATCCCAAAATTTCATCTATTTGTTTAAATGAATTTAGAATTTCATCGGCGTAGGCTACATCATCTTCCTCTGTGGAAAATTCACTGGTTTCTTGTTCGGGTGAAAATTTTGAAAAACGAGTATCTAGCTCATCCGGGTCTTCAATTTTGGTGATTATAAGAACCAAAGACTCAGTAGATACAGGAATTGCTTCAATCATCAGTGGAATATCATCTGCTTCAAACCCAAATTGATAAGCCGCTTGTTGCATCATGTCACGGAAAAGCTCTTTTGCCTTTTCGGAGCCATATGCAAGTTCGCTGATTCTAAGTTCTCGCTCGAGCAGATCATTTTTACTTAAGGTGCATCGAATCTGGGTATCACTAATTTTTTCAATTTTCATATAATCACATCCTTTTCTCTTTATATCGAATCCTCGATATGAAACAGTAACCTTAGTGTATGTGTGATTTAAAAAAAGTATAAGTGAAATTGGTAGTAAAGTCAACTAAATTAACTTGACAAAATTTGTATAAATAGTATAATACCAGTATGAGGTGTAAAACATACGAAAGGGGTGGAGTATTACAATATTATATGGTTCAATAAATATCTTGTTATAAAAAAACTAGGGGAAGGCGGTAGCGGCTCGGTCTATTTAGTACAACATGTGACATTGAGTGCTTATCGTGCGATTAAGCGATTCCCGAAAGATCAAATGTGTTCTCACTGGCTACAAGAAGCGGATATCTTAAGAAATCTTAGACATCCTAATATTCCTCTTATATATGATATCGAAGAGGATGATGAATTTGTTTATATCATCGAAGAATATATCGAGGGAAATTCCCTTCGTGCTTACAAATGTAGTCAAATCAATCTAAGCGAGCAAGAACTGCTCGACTATCTGATTCAATTATGTGAAGTTCTAAAATTCTTACATTCACGAGAAAATCCCATATTTTATCTGGATTTAAAACCAGACAATGTAATATGCACGGAACAAAAGCAGCTTAAGCTTCTTGATTTTGGTGCCGCAAGGCTTCAAAAGGATATAAAAATACCGTCTGTTATTTCAGGTACGGTAGGATATGCTGCGCCAGAGCAGTTTGCAGGTACTAACATCGATGCCCGTACCGATATTTATGGATTGGGGAGCCTATTCTATTACTTAATCAAGGGAAGATCCTACCAGAATTCGGATTGTAACAAGCGTTGTATCCTCGAGCACGCGTCGTATTCCACTTCTTTTCTTTCGATGATTGAAACATGCATCGAACAAGACCCAAAGAAACGCTATTACTCGATTGACAAGCTTTTAAAGGAGGCACGAAGGCAGGGGCAATTGTGCAAAGAAAATCACAAGAACAAAACACCTCATGTTATTAAGATTGCAGGTCTTATGCCTCGTGTTGGAACCACACATGTAAGCCTTATGATGGTTTCTTATTTGAATCATCTCGGAATAAAAGCCTTATATGTAGAAGAAAATGAAAGTCGCGTGGTGGAGCAGGTTCAAAGAGGAAGCGCCTCGAAACGATATGGCACGGTTTCTATGGGGAGAGGAGAACTTTCTTATTTGATGCAGCGCTATCCAGAATACCATGTATTTATTTGTGACTGTGGCTGCTATAAAAATGTGGATGAAAGCTTTCAATTGGGAAGGAAGCATTTTCTTGTGATGGGAAGTAAGCCGTGGGAGTGGAGCCTTCCACCCACGTCATTTTCTGGAAACATTTTGGTTAACTATGCAACAGCACAGGAATTTGATTGTATTGCAAAAAAGCTTCCGATTGGGAGCGCAAGAATACCCTATGCGCCAGATTGCTTTTCAGGTAAGGTATCTGGTGTAGTCAATGATTTTTTACAGGAGCTGCTTAAAGATGTTCTCAAGAATAAAAGGAGGTTTGCCTTCCTATGGAGAAAGTAGACAAAACGAAACAAAGATAATTGGAATATTAGGCGCGTCAAGAGGAGTTGGGGTTACGCATGTTTGTATCCTTCTTGCTGAATATTTAGCAATCGAGAAGGGAGCCAAGGTTGCACTGATTGCGTGCAATCATCATGGTGATTTTACAAATTTAATGTACAATTTGGGAGCACAGGGAGCGTTTCCCTTTTGCCATCACTATGTCGATTATTATAATGAAGACAGTGATGGGCTCGTATCGATAAAACAAAACGTGTATTCGTATGTTGTGATGGATTTTGGGGCTAGGCTGACAGGAAAAAGCGAGCTATTTCGTTCTTGCGATAAAAAAATTCTACTGGAAACGAAAACACTATGGAAAAGGGGAGCTGCTAAATGGAGCAAAGATTTTATGGAAGAGAATGAGGTGATCTGCTTATGTAATTTTAACACGGATAGTATTGCCTATACTCCAATTAGCAAGCGACCGGAAAAAAAACTGCGAAAAATTTTTGATGAAATATGTATGCAATAGAAGCGAGATAGGAAGAATTATACGTCTCACAAACGAACAAGACCTTCTTATCCAAACGGAAACTAAGAAACCAGGTGAATACGCGCTTGCGCCATTTGACTTACAATCGGTTCGATGTATATAAATTTTATCAAATTTTAAAAAAGAAATAGAAGGAAGGTGATACAAGACCAAAGCGATTAGCATGATATAATATAAGCCCTCTATACCAAAAAGAGAAGCAAATGTCCGTTGTATTCGGAGAATATTTGCTTCTCTTCTTTTTTTTACAGGCGACTTGTCTCTGCCATAAAGTGGTGATATACTAGGATATACGAGGTTTTACACAGGAGGAAATCGAAGGATGGATGAAGCAAAAAAGAAGATAATAGCAGCCCTAATCGTGATTATTCCAGTCTTTTTAATTGGTGTTGGTGCAATTATGATAAAGCGCTATCTGCCAAGTAAGGAGAGAATTGAACTGACCGATTATTATCCGGTCGAAAAGGGCGAACTGCTCCTTGTTATGCAAGATCAAGTGATTGATACAAAGGGGTTATATATAGATGATGTTGCATATGTAGACGTAGATACGGTTGTTAATTATTTTAACAAACGATTCTATTGGGATGCCAATGAAAACGTTGTGATTTATACCACGGCAACCGAAGTGATGAAGGCAGAGGTCGGAAGCGATAGCTATTATATTAATAAAAGCAAAAATCAGCTTGATTATCCGATTGTGAAGGTAGTGAATGACACCGCTTATGTAGCGGTTGATTATGTGAAGCTTTTTTCAAATGTAACATCTACTCTTTATAAAGATCCCGATCGTCTGGTATTTGTCTATAAATGGGGACAGGATGAAAAGGCCGCCGCGGTAAAAAAAGATACGCAGCTTCGGGAAAGTCCGGATATTAAAAGTCCGATTGTATATGATGTTAAAAAGGGCGATACCTTAGTTTTTCTAAAACAAGAGGATAACGCAGATAAGTTTCAAAAGGTAATTACAGAGGATGGAGTCATTGGCTACATTCAAAATAAGCGGTTAAAAGCATCGCATCCATTAGAGCGGACATCCAATTATAAAGAGGAGACCTATCCTAGCATATCCAAAGATTATACCATTAATATGGTTTGGCATCAGGTAACAAATCAGGATGCCAATAATTCAATTTTAAATTTACTGGATGCGACAAAGGGTGTGACAACTGTTTCACCGACGTGGTTTTCGATTGCAAACAATAAAGGAGAGATTCATTCTCTTGCCAGCGAGACTTATGTCAATCGTGCACATAGTGCAGGCGTCGAGGTTTGGGCGTTGTGTGATGATTTCGATAAGGACAACGTGGATACCTACAAGCTGCTATCGCATACCTCCAGAAGAGAAAAATTGGAAAATGAATTGATTGCTGCCGCGATTAAATATAATCTAGATGGTCTCAATATCGATTTTGAGAATATTAGAGAGAAGACTGCACCACATTTTATTCAGTTTATTCGTGAGCTTTCCATTAAGTGCAGGAGCAATGGGATTGTGCTGTCCATCGATAATTATGCACCGGGATACACAGATTATTACGACCGGGAAGAGCAGGGAATTGTAGCGGATTATGTTGTGACCATGGCTTATGATGAACATAATGGAAGTTCGACAGAAAGTGGTTCGGTTGCTTCTATTGGCTATTTTACCGATGCCATTCAAAATACAATAAAGGAAGTGGCTGCACAAAAGGTGATTGTTGGGGTGCCATTTTATACACGCCTTTGGAAAGAGGTAAGTGAGGGCGAATCTGTGAAAGTGACCAGTGAAGCATATAGTATGACCAATGCGGCAAATCTGATGACAGATCATGAAGTGGAGCCTTATTGGGAGGAAACTTCTGGGCAAAATTATGGTGAATTTGAAGCAGATGGTGCTACATATCGTATGTGGTTAGAGGATGCAGATTCTATTGAACTTAAAATGAAGGCAGTGAGCGAAGCCAAGGTCGCAGGTATTTCTTGCTGGAAGCTTGGACTTGAGTCTTCCGATGTTTGGGATGTTATTATTAAATATGTGAACTAGCAGAACTTGTGTTGAACGTACAAATAGGAAGTGTAGATATAAGAGGTCACTATGGATATAATGGAACGCATTTTTTATGCTGGAATTGAAGAGTTCCGAGATTACGGAATCAAATTTACAATGGATGGACTAGCGAGTCGTCTTGGGATTAGCAAAAGGACATTATATGAGAGTATTTCTTCCAAAGAAAAGGTTGTTGAGTTGGTCATTGACCGCACCTTTGCGGATATCAAAAAACAGCAAAAGGAGATTTTGGATGATGAGGAGCAAAAAACAGATGAGAAAATAAAGAAATTGTTATCCATCATTCCATCCTATTCGGATATGATTGATTACCGCCAAGTCATTGAAATTGGTAAAGTATATCCAAAGCTTTATAAAAAAATCGAGGATGGGATTGAAGGTGATTGGGAAGCAACGATTTCTCTATTGGAGAAGGGTATTGAGGAGGGGATGATACGTCCCTATAGTTTGGTCATTATTAAGGAACTCTTTTGCCTTGCATTTGAGCGCCTTTTAGATGGGCGATTTCTCATCCGCAATGGAATTACTTATGATAAAGCACTCGAGGAAGTGACGGAGATATTATTTAATGGTATATTAGTTGTACCAGAAGAAGACAGATAAAAGAGCTTGACGTTTGAAGTCTTCAATTGATTAAAAATAGCCGAGCAGAAAGCGCGTAAATCCATTGTCTGGATTTACGCGCTTTTTTCTAGGGGCACTTATATTAATACAATAAAATAGATGCTTCTTGTTTTTCTACTACCTGACCGATTATTTTTGTCCAAGTATGGAACTGCTCCATGCGAGCCAGATATTCACTTGCATCCTTTTCAGGCAGAGAAAGTAGAAGCCCACCGGAAGTTTGAGGGTCAAGAAGCAGGTCCAGGAGATTTTGAGGGAGCGTATTCTTGCAAAGAAATTTTCCTTCTAGATATTCCAGATTATGATACATTCCTTCTGGAATAATCCCCATCTTGGCAAAATCAAGTGCTTCTTTTATTTTTGGTACTTCGTGTGTCTGAATTTCGATACTAACATGGCTGCCAGAAGCCATTTCATAGCTATGTCCAAGAAGGCTGAAGCCAGTTACATCGGTACAAGAATGAACAGGCAGACCCGACATCGCTTCTTTTGCATATTTATTTAAGGTGGACATTACACCACCAATTTCTTTTATCTTTGCGTCTTCAAGCATACCCGCTTTTGCAGCCGTATTTAGTATACCCATTCCAAGTGGCTTGGTTAGGATAAGCACATCCCCCGGTTTCGCATTACTGTTTGTTAAAATCTCAGCAGGATGGGCAAATCCAGTCACACACAAGCCATATTTAGGTGTAGGATCTGCTATAGTGTGTCCGCCCGCAATGACAGCGCCTGCCTCCATAACCTTTGAATATCCACCTTCTAAGATGTGTTGCATTACTTCAATTTCCAGACAGGAAGGAAAACACATCAAATTCATCGCAGTCGCTGGAGTTCCACCCATCGCGTAGATGTCGCTTAGGGCATTTGCGGCTGCAATCTGTCCAAATAGATAGGGATCATCTACCATTGGCGGGAAGAAATCGACGGTCTGTATGGCTACGGTGGTATCATTTATTTTGTACACACAAGCATCATCACTCGTTTCAAAGCCTACTAATAAATTAGGATTATGGAATTTAGGCAGCGTATCCAATACTTCATGCAAAATAGCAGGCCCTAATTTTGCTGCACAGCCGGAGGTTTTTACAAGACTTGTAAGTGCTACATTTGTTTTTTTCATGATAACATCCCCATTTCTGCGCTGCTATTGATTGATTTGCCGCAGCGCTGGCGTTCATTCTTACCGTTATCATAGCGCAAAAAAGCATAAAATACCAGTGTCAAAAGGTCATAGCCGACTCAATATTTATAGATAATTTTTATAAGTTGTGCTATAATGAGGACAACAAAAGAAGAAAAGGAAGTGAAAAAATGGAACTAAAACAGCTCGAGGGCTTTGTGAAGGTGGTTGAAATGGAAAGCTTTTCCAAAGCAGCACAGGCGCTTTATTTGACCCAGCCAACGATAAGTGTTCACATTGTATCCTTAGAAAAAGAGCTAAATACCAAGCTTCTTGACCGAACGACAAAGACCGTAAAGACGACAAAAGCAGGGGAACGCTTATACGAATATGCAAAGAGTATGCTGGAAATTCGAGAGGATATTTTGCAGGAATTTTATCAAGAGCGTCCGATTGGAGACCGTCTTTTAATTGCAGGATCAACGATACCTTCCCAGCATATTTTACCAGAAATTATTCCAGAATTTCAAAAGCTGTATATGAATACCACCTTTTCCATAAATCAAGGGGACAGCGAATACGTGATTGAGGAAATTTTGCGCCATAAGGTAGATATTGGATTCGTCGGAATGAAGAAGGAGGATAGCCGTCTTTATTATATTCCTTTCTATGAGGATAGCCTTGTTATCATAGCTCCAAACAATGAAAAATATCGTCAGCTAAAAGAAGCGAATACCTCTTTGGAGGAGTTGATGAAACAGCCTATTATCTTACGAGAAAGTGGATCTGGTACCCAAAGAGGGGCGGATCGATTTTTAAATGCAAAGAATATTGATGCCAGAAAGCTTAATATTGTAGGACATATGAACGATCAAGAAATTATTAAGCGCTCAGTTAGTAATGGTATGGGGATTTCAATTATTTCCAAAAAATCAGCATTGGATTATGAACGAGAGGGTAAAATATTGTTGTTTGATTTAGAGGAAAATAAGATTACTAGAAAGCTTTATATCGTGTTTGATAAGCGCAAGCGCTTGAGCCGGATGGAGCGTGCCTTTGTAGAATTTTGTACGGGTTTTTATAAAGAGATACAAGGAGAGAAGGAAGTATGCGGGTAATACGACCATGTGATCCGATAATGTCGGAGCGAGATCCCATCGAAGCCTTTGGATTAGCGGGGGTAAGAGCACCCATTATATCGTTTGTTGGAGGCGGCGGAAAAACAACAACGCTAGAGGCTTTGGCTTTGGATTACCAGAACAAGGAGAAGCCTGTTATTATTACAACAACAACCCATATGTTTTACCCAGATGACAGGTGGGTGTTTACAGATTCCGAGGATCTTTGGTATATTCAACATATGGCGAATGAGCATAAAGCCCTTTGGGTAGGAAATAAAGCAGAAAATCGTAAAATATCGGGAAAAAGCATGGAAATTTTGGAACAGCTGGAGGGTCTATCGATGCCGCTTTTGATAGAGGCAGATGGGTCAAAACGACTTCCTTTTAAAATGCCAGGAGAACATGAACCTGTATTGTATCCGGGTACGACATATGTGTTTGGGGTATTCGGTTTGGATGCTTTGCATAGGCCTATCCAAGAGGTGGCACATCGAAGCGAACGTGTGTGTTCTTTTTTAGAGAAAAAAAGTACGGATACCCTGGAAATCAATGATTTTGTTCGCGTGATTCAAAGTCAGATGGGTCTTATGAAAAGTGTGGAGCCCCAGATGAAGTTTTATATGATATTAAATAAAGCGGATTCGATGGAGCAAATCAAAGATGGTTTATTGATTCGAAATCAATTGTTTTTACAAGGAATAAAGGATGTATATTTAACATCTTACCGATAAGGAGAATGGTATGAAGGTTTTAATTAAGGGAGCAGGTGATCTTGCAACCGGAATTGCAGTACGTCTGGTGCGGGCTGGCTATGATGTTTTAATGACAGAGACTGCAGTGCCAACAACGGTACGCAGGCGGGTCGCATTCTCAAGAGCAATTTATGAGGGAGAGGCTCTGGTGGAGGATGTCAAGGCCATAAAAATTGAGCAGAAAAATGATATTGAGATGATTCAGAAAAAGGGAATGGTTCCTGTGATTGTGGATGAAAAAGCCGCCATCAAAGAAAGCTATGCTCCTGATGTACTGGTAGATGCGATTATTGCAAAGGTAAATCTCGGCACAAAAAAAAGCGATGCACCGTTTGTGATTGGAGTAGGGCCAGGTTTTGTGGCTGGTGAGGATTGCCATGCGGTCGTTGAGACAAAGCGGGGACATTATCTTGGGAAGGTTTTATGGAGCGGATCGGCGATTCCAAATACAGGTGTTCCAGGAGATATTGGTGGGTTTACAACGGAGCGTATCATACGGGCAACAAAAGACGGAACATTTGAGCCGATTGCTGCGATTGGACAATTGGTAGAAAAAGGCCAGCTTGTGGCATATTCTGGAGGTGAGCCAATTTATGCCAAGATGACGGGGATTGTTCGTGGTATGCTGCAAGCGGGTGTTCTTGTTGAGAAGGGAATGAAAGCCGGAGATATCGACGCTCGCTGTGAAGAGGCTCATTGCTACACAATATCGGATAAAGCGCGCTCGATAGGGGGGGCAGTACTTGAAGCAATATGTTGTTATGAACATAAAAACAAAAAAATAGGAGGAAAAGAAGATGAGTAAAGTAGTAGATGCGGTTGGAAAGGCTTGTCCAATGCCAGTGGTCATGACAAAAAAGGAGATGGATCAGGGAGAAGAGTCCATCGTTACAACGGTGGATAATAAAATTGCAGTTGAGAATTTAAAAAAGCTTGCTGCAAGTACAGGTTTTACGGTAGAAGTAAAAGAGGAGGAAGGGATTTTTCAGGTTGCTTTTTCCAAAAGCTGTGAAGCATGTGAAGCAATCTTAAATGAAATTTCTGCTCCAGGTAAGGTAGTTGCTTCGGATTATGTTGTATTTTTAGGAAAGAATTATATTGGAGAAGGCAGTGAGGAGCTGGGTAATAATTTAATGCGTATGTTTTTATATACGCTGACGGAATCCGATCATTTGCCGACACATTTACTGATGATGAATAGCGGGGTGCGACTAGCAGTGGAGGATGACCAGGCAGTTGGACATTTAAAGGTGCTAAAGGAGAAGGGGGTAGAAATTATGGTCTGTGGTACCTGTTTGAATTATTTTGGAATTGCAGAGCGATTACAGGTTGGAAGTGTCAGCAATATGTTTGATATTGCAGGCAAGATGCAGGAGGCTGGCAAGGTAATTGCCTTCTAGACTAAATTAGGAAAGCCGGGATTGCATGAGTAAAAAAATAGGTGTTATCATATTGGCAGCTGGAAATAGTGTTCGCTACCAGGGGATAAAGCTTTTGGATTATATTGATGGAAAACCGATGTATCTTCATGCATTAGAACGGGTAAAGCAGCTTCCAATTGGACCTAAAGTTATCGTGACGCAGTATCCTGAAATTGAGGTACGTGCGAGACAGGAGGGTTTTTTAGTTGTTCAAAATCCTCACCCGGAAAAGGGAGTTTCGGGCTCGATTCGTTTAGGGATGGAAGCTGCCCTAAGACAGGAGGCTGAGGTTGAGGCAATTATGTTCTGTGTTGGGGATCAACCTTATTTAACGGTTGCGACTATGAAGGCCTTGGTGGATGCATGGAATATAGAGGATAAGAAAATTGGATGTATATGTCATGGAAATCAAATGGGGAACCCATGCATTTACGGTAAAAGATACTTTGATCAATTAATGTCCCTATCTGCGGATAAGGGTGGAAAGTATGTACTAAAACAAAACATGGGGGATGTATTTTTTTTGCAGGTTGATGATGCTAGGGAATTAAAGGATATTGATACTAGAGAATAAAATACAAAAAAATTTTTTTATAATAAAAAATTTTGGCGATTTTTATTGAAGTTTTGTGTTTTCTATGGTAATCTGTCCTTAAGGAATTCGTTGTGCTATAGTGCGTTTTAGATGCAAAAGGAGATGTTACTTATGTTTATGTTGACGGTAAATGGAGCGTTAGTGGAAGTCTGGGAGGACAAGAAGCTGATGCGACTTTTGAGAGATGACTTGAAGCTTAAATCGGTGAAAGACGGTTGCAGTGAGGGTGCTTGCGGGACCTGTACGATTTTAGTGGATGGAAAACCAATAAAAGCTTGTGTGCAAATGGCCTCAAAATTTGTAGGAAAAGAGATTCAAACGGTTGAAGGCCTATCAGAAAAGGAAAAAGAAGTTTTTGTGTATGCCTTTGGTGAGGTCGGGGCGGTTCAATGCGGCTTTTGTATTCCGGGCATGGTAATGTGCGGTAAGGCTCTGATTGACACCAATCCCAATCCTTCTCGTCCCGAGGTAGCATATGCGATTCGAAATAACATTTGCAGATGTACGGGCTACAAGAAAATAATCGATGGTATTTTGTTAGCTGCCAAGATGCTACGTGAGGATTTAGGAATCGAACAAAATGAGGAGCATGTAAAGGTTGGCTCTAATATGCATCGCATTGATGTTGAGGGAAAGGTTCTTGGAACGGGCGAATATGTAGATGATATTGAAATTGAAGGTATGATATATGCAAGCAGCGTTCGTTCAAAATATCCAAGAGCAATTGTAAAAGCGATTGATACAAAACGCGCGAAAGCGCTTCCTGGTGTGGTTGGCGTGTTTACGGCAGAGGACATCCCTGGAAAAAATAAAGTGGGACATTTAAAGCAGGATTGGAATACAATGATTGCCGTTGGTGGAACAACACATTATCTTGGGGATAATATCTGTATTGTTGCAGCAACGACTCCTGAAATTTTAGAGGAAGCAAAAAAGCTGGTTGAAGTAGAGTATGAGGAGTTAGAGCCGGTAACGGATCCTTTTGAGGCATTAAAAGAGGGAGCGCCTTTGGTACACAAGGAAGGCAATCTTTTAGCGCATGAGCACTTAGTGAAAGGAAATGCCGAAGAAGCCATTCAAAAATCAAAATATAAGGTGACGAAAACATATGTAACGCCCTGGACAGAGCATGCATTTTTAGAGCCTGAATGTGCCATTGCCATGCCATTTGAGGATGGCGTCTATATTTACTCAACGGATCAGGGAACCTATGATACACGTCATGAGACTTCTATTTTATTAGGTCTGCCAGTTGAAAAAGTAATTGTGGAGAACAAGTTAGTCGGCGGTGGTTTTGGAGGAAAAGAGGATGTTACGGTGCAGCATTTGGCTGGACTGATTGCATATCTAACCAAGCAGACGGTGAAGGTCAAGCTGACACGAGCAGAGAGTCTAATCGTACACCCCAAACGACATCCTATGACGATGGAGTTTACAACGGCCTGTGATGAAAATGGTTATTTAACAGGGATGAAAGCAGTCGTGGTATCGGATACGGGAGCGTACGCTTCACTTGGAGGGCCTGTCTTACAAAGAGCCTGTACCCATGCAGCAGGACCTTATAACTATCAAAATATCGATATCGATGGAAAAGCGGTATATACCAATAATCCGCCAGCAGGAGCCTTCCGTGGTTTTGGAGTGACACAAACTTGCTTTGCTACCGAGTGTAATTTAAATTTATTGGCTGAAATGGTTGGTATTTCACCATGGGAAATTCGCTATCGCAATGCAATTCGTCCAGGTCAGGTGCTTCCCAATGCACAGATTGCAGATAAAGCCACTGGTCTTGTCGAGACGCTGGAGGCAGTTAAGGATGTGTTTGAACAAAATAAATATGTCGGAATTGCTTGTGCCATGAAAAATGCGGGTGTAGGTGTTGGTATTCCAGATACAGGTCGTGTTCGTTTGATTGTACGAGATGGAAAGGTTCACATTCATTCAGGTGCTTCCTGTATTGGTCAGGGTGTTGGTACGGTGCTTGTTCAGATTGTCTGTGAGACAACAGGGATTGGATATGAAAAAATTGTTTATCACGCATCGGATACCAAGATTGCCCCGGATTCAGGTACAACATCTGGTTCCAGACAAACACTGGTAACGGGAGAGGCAGGAAGAAGAGCGGCTTCTTTACTAAAAGAAGCATTGCAAGGAAAAACCTTGGAAGCGTTAGAAAATGGAAGTGAGTTTTATGGCGAATATCTTGCAAAGACCGATCGTATGGGAGCGGAAAAGGAACATCCCGTATCTCATGTGGCTTATGGATATGCGACACAAGTCTGCGTACTAAATGAGGACGGTACCATACAAAAGATTGTGGCAGCGCATGATGTTGGAAAGGCGGTCAATCCAATCAGCGTGGAAGGGCAAATCGAGGGAGGCGTAGTAATGTCTCTTGGATATGCGCTTACGGAAAAGTATCCGCTTTTGAAGGGAGTTCCAACCGCAAAATATGGAACACTTGGATTGCTTCGCGCGAACAAGGTACCGGATGTGGAGAGTCTGATTATTGAAAAGCCAGGGGTTGATGTGGCATATGGAGCTATAGGGATTGGGGAAATTACTTCGATACCGACGGCACCTGCAGTACAAGGTGCTTATTATGCATACGACAGAGAGTTTCGAACGAGCCTTCCGCTTTCCAATACGCCTTACTCCAAATAAAAAAGAAGTGGCTCTGTTTTTGAATAGAGCCACTTCTTTTTGGTGAAATCACCAATATGTAGACAATAAAATACTTCCCTCATAAGATTTTATAAATCTTTTTTCTGAAGATTCTGGATTTTTGCTCTTAAATCCTCAGACAGTTCCACTTCGTGCATGGTAAGTGGAAAACTTTTGCCAACTGTTTCAACAGCGGCATAGGTAGCTAGCTTTTCAACCCCTTTAGCCATCCTTGATTTCATGCGGTTTTTTTCCATCCTCAACCCTCCTCTCCCGTAGTTCTATGATTAACGATAGGCAATATCGTTGCTACCTCACACAGAAACGGTATCAGTATCCAAATTTTGGCTTCATAAGGAACCAGCCATATGAAAGCTGATAGTATTACTGATAAAACAAAAGATCCGAGTTTCTTTCTTTTTAGTATGACTTCATCCGTAATGGGATTGTTCTTCGTTGCGAATGGAGCATAGAAAAAGACCAACAGTATTGCAACAAGAAGCAGCAAAGCTAAGACATAAGGGGGCAGAACCAGAGCAGAGAAAAGGGCAAGTTTTTCTACTGCAAAGGTTACTCCAAAGATAAATGCCATGGACAAAAAGCATCCTATGCCAGAGTGCATATGGAAACCTCCCGCAAAATACCGTAAAGAAGAAAAGACGATAAGAACAATCAGCATTTCGCGCAAATATCCAAAGAGTGCGGCAAGTATCACAAGAGCCGTTAGCTTTGTCAAGGTATCAAGAAGGATCTCGATTCCGTACGCAGTTATTTCAATGTCTCCTTGAGGCGTTCCAGCATAACACCAACCAGCTATTTTTTTTGAAATTCTACTCAACATCCTTTACACCTCTATT
>JASKJZ010000004.1 GCA_030154385.1 Clostridiales bacterium | reverse complement strand
GGTTGTGTATTTGCAAAGGGGGGTGTAGTGGCTTCTGAGATTGGAAATCCGGGCAAGGTATGTACACGGATTGAGGTAGGCAATACGAAAAAGGAAGCACAGATTCTTCGACTTTTAGGGTATCGGTACGCGAGCATTCAAAAGGAGCGAAATCGGCTTCGAAAAATAGTTCAGGACTTTGAAGAACAGGCAGTGGAAATGCTGCGAAAAGGGGAAGTGGTGTTTGAACAAAAGGAAAGAAGCGGAGCCGCTAAGCTTCTTTCACAAGAAGAGCAGAAAATGAGACGGATTCGTTCCTGCCTCGAGTGGCGTACACAAAAAAATCATGAGGCAGGCAATGTGGAAATTCGTGCTTTGCGCACAATTTTTGCAGGAAGTACCGTTGTGGTGAATGGAATTACAAAATATATACAGGAAACGGAACATGAGGCGAGTATTCGTTCGAACGATTCTGGATTAATTCTATATCATCGATAAAATCATCGATAAAAGCAAAAAAAAACACTTGCAAAGGTTATTGTTTTGATGTATAATGTATTTTGCTGTGACATGATAGCGGTGAAGCGTGAGGTTGCTGCCATTTTGGCAGGTTTTCCGTGGAGCGAATGTCAAGTTAGGAAACTGGCGACAAGTCACTGTACAAACATATATTTTTCTGCAACCACGCAGATAACGTGAAAAAAGTATCGAAAATGCTTTTTGGAGTATTTTTCGCGATACACACGGTTGAGTGTACAGTCACCACTTGTCGTACTGAAATTAAGTGCGAAAAGGAGGCGGCTTTTTTTATGGCAAGTCAAGTAATGAGAATCATACTCAAGGCATATGACCATCAGTTAATCGATGCATCTGCAGGAAAGATTATCGAAACTGTAAAGAAATCAGGATCTAAGGTGAGCGGACCAGTACCTCTTCCAACAAAGAAGGAAGTTGTTACAATCTTAAGAGCGGTTCATAAATACAAAGATTCCAGAGAACAGTTCGAGCAAAGAACACACAAGAGATTAATTGACATCATGGCACCATCTCAGAAAACGGTTGATGCCCTGTCAAGATTAGAGATGCCAGCTGGTGTCAGCATTGACATCAAAATGAAAGAAAAGTAAGAACAATAATTTTAGAACAAATCCTTAGGGTTTATATATAATTGAGTCCAAGCAACAAAAAAGCATACGTTAATATCTGAAATATGCTTCCGAAACCAAGCACTCGGTGTATGACCATCTAGGATGAGCGTTAGGACTTTGAGTTTGCTGTATTTCGCAAACAATGGCGCGTCAAGCTTGCTTGTAAGCGGTATGGTTTGAGAAAGGCGCAAGTGGCGAAGCCACGGACAACGAGAAAGCGAAGCTTTCGAGATGTTGCAAACGTAGACATGGAAGTAACGTTCCGCTGTAGATTTAATAGGAGGTGCGATATGCAAAAAGCTATTTTAGCAACGAAAGTCGGAATGACTCAAATCTTCAATGAAAATGGAGTGCTGACTCCAGTAACTGTATTGCAGGCAGGACCATGCGTGGTTACGCAGATCAAGACCGTAGAAAACGACGGATACAAAGCAGTACAGGTTGGTTATGGCGAAATCAGAGAGAAATTAGTCAATAAACCAAGAAAAGGACATTTTGCAAAAGCAGGTGTTTCAAATAAGAGATATCTTAAAGAATTTAAGTTTGACAATGCTGAAGAATATGCGGTTGGACAGGAAATCAAAGCTGATATCTTTGCGCAAGGCGACAAGGTAGATGCAACGGCTAAGTCAAAAGGTAAAGGATTCCAGGGTGCTATTAAGCGTCACAATCAATCCAGAGGACCTATGGCTCATGGTTCTAAGTTCCACAGACATGCAGGTTCCAATGGTGCTTGTTCTGACCCAAGTAAGGTATTCAAGGGTAAGAAGATGCCAGGACAGATGGGTGCGGTAAAGGTAACAACACAGAATCTTGAAATTGTAAGAATTGATGTTGAAAGCAATCTGATCTTAGTAAAAGGCGCTGTTCCAGGACCAAAGAAATCAACCGTAATGTTAAAAGAATCAGTAAAAGCGAACTAAGCTTTAAGGAAGGAGGACTACACAGATGGCAAACGTATCTGTTTACAACATGGAAGGCAAAGAAGTTGGTTCCTTAGAACTCAACGATAACGTATTTGCTGCTCCGATAAATGAACATTTGGTTCACATGGCAGTTGTTTCACAACTTGCAAATAAACGCCAAGGCACACAAAGTGCAAAGACACGTGCTGAAGTAAGAGGCGGTGGAAGAAAACCTTGGAGACAAAAAGGAACAGGACATGCAAGACAAGGTTCTACAAGATCTCCACAATGGACAGGTGGTGGAATTGTTTTTGCTCCAAAGCCAAGAGATTATTCTTTTAAAATGAATAAGAAAGAAAAGGCTGCAGCAATCCGTTCTGCACTGACATCCAGAGTAAACGAAAACAAATTCTTAGTGCTTGATGAACTCAAATTAGACGAAATCAAAACTAAGAAAATGATCAGCGTTCTTAACAATTTAAAAGTAAGCAAAGCTTTAGTTGTTACCGCTGAAAAAGATGACAATGTAGTGCTTTCTGCTCGTAACATTGAAAATGTAAGAGCTGCATTCACAGGCACGATCAATGTATATGATATCTTAAAATATGATACCGTGGTAATTACGAAGGATGCGGTAGCAAAACTTGAGGAGGTGTACGCATAATGGCTGATTTAAAATATTATGATGTAATTCTTACTCCTATCATTACAGAAAAGAGTATGAACGCAATGAGCGAGAAGAAATATTCTTTCTATGTTCATACGGATGCAACAAAAAATCAGGTTAAAGAAGCAGTAGAGAAAATGTTCGAAGGAACAAAGGTTAAAAAAGTTAATACCATGAACCTGGAAGGAAAAACCAGAAGACGTGGTGCTACCTCTGGAAAGACTGCAAAGAGAAAGAAAGCAATCGTTCAGTTAACCGCAGACAGCAAAGAAATTGAAATTTTTGAAGGACTATAAAAAGTCTTGTAAATAGTTAAAACAAGAAGCCTTGTGGTTGATACCCGAGTTTGTTTACAAACTCGCAACGTTTCGACCGAAGGACGAAACAATGTGAAAGGAGAATTATCATGGGAATTAAGAAGTTTAACCCATATACACCTTCCAGAAGACATATGACTAGTTCTGATTTCTCTGAGATTACTACAAGTACTCCGGAAAAATCATTGGTTGTTTCTTTAAATAAGAACTCTGGTCGTAATAATCAAGGAAAAATTACCGTTAGACACCGTGGTGGTGGATCAAGAAAAAAATATAGAATTATTGATTTTAAAAGAAACAAAAAAGATGGTATTCCAGCTGTTGTAAAAACAATTGAATACGATCCAAACAGAACTGCAAATATCGCACTGATCTGTTATGCAGATGGAGAAAAAGCTTATATCCTTGCTCCAGTTGGATTAAAGATTGGACAAAAGGTTATGAATGGTGCAGAAGCAGAAGTTAGAGTTGGAAATTGCATTCCATTAGAGAATATTCCAGTTGGTACCATGGTACACAACGTAGAGCTTTATCCTGGAAGAGGCGGACAGTTAGTTCGTTCTGCTGGAAACAGTGCTCAGTTAATGGCGAAAGAAGGAAAGTATGCAACACTTCGTCTTCCTTCTGGTGAAATGAGAATGGTACCAATCATCTGTAGAGCAACTATAGGTCAGGTTGGAAATGCAGATCACGAGCTTATCAACATTGGTAAAGCAGGACGTAAGCGTCACATGGGTATTCGCCCAACGGTACGTGGTTCTGTTATGAACCCGAATGACCATCCACATGGTGGTGGTGAAGGTAAAGCTGGTATCGGACGTTCCGGTCCATGTACACCTTGGGGCAAGCCTGCTCTTGGTTTAAAGACCAGAAAGAAAAAGAAACATTCGAATAAGATGATTGTAAGAAGAAGAGATGGTAAAGCTTTAGCTAAATAAAGCTTCGCGTTAAATAAATAGGAGGTATTCGCATGGCACGTTCATTAAAGAAGGGACCATTCGCTGATGCAAGCTTACTTAGAAAAGTAGATGCGTTAAATGTATCTGGCGATAAGCAAGTGATTAAGACTTGGTCACGTCGTTCCACAATCTTCCCAACATTTGTTGGACATACATTTGCAGTACACGATGGAAGAAGACATGTACCTGTATATGTTACGGAAGATATGGTTGGACACAAACTTGGTGAGTTCGTTGCAACAAGAACTTACAGAGGACATGGTAAGGATGAGAAAAAGGGACGTAGATAATACGACTCGTTAACTACTAGGATATAGAATTTGAAAGGAGGCTTCATCCATGGCAAAGGGACATAGATCTCAAATCAAAAGAGAAAGAAACGAGAACAACAGAGAAACAAGACCATCTGCGAAATTGTCTTACGCAAGAGTGTCTGTTCAGAAAGCTTGTTTCGTATTAGATGCCATCAGAGGCAAGGATGTTAAGACAGCACTTGGTATTTGTATGTACAATCCAAGATATGCTTCATCACTAATAGAAAAGTTATTAAAATCAGCAATTGCAAACGCTGAGAATAACAATGGAATGAATCCAGAAAATCTTTATGTTGCGGCTTGTTACGCAAATAAAGGACCAACAATGAAGAGAATCAAACCAAGAGCACAAGGAAGAGCTTATCGTATCGAAAAGAGAATGAGCCACATTACAATCGTGCTTGATGAAAGATAAGGAGGGAAAACATGGGACAAAAAGTTAATCCTCATGGCTTAAGAGTTGGCGTTATCAGTGATTGGGATTCCAGATGGTATGCTGAAGCTGATTTTGCAGACAACTTAGTTGAAGATTACAACATCAGAAAGTTTTTAAAAGAAAAGCTTTACAGTGCTGGTGTTGCTAAGATTGAGATTGAAAGATCTGTGGATCGTGTAAAGGTTATTATTCATACAGCGAAGCCTGGTGTTGTAATTGGTAAGGGTGGATCTGAAATTGAAAAATTAAAAGTTGAGCTTACTAAGTTCACAAAGAATAGAGTACTCATTGATATTAAAGAAATCAAAAGACCAGATGGAAATGCTCAGCTTGTGGCTGAAAACATTGCTGCACAGCTTGAAAATCGTATTTCCTTCCGTAGAGCGATGAAATCTACTATGTCAAGAACGATGAAATCTGGAGCACTTGGAATCAAGACTTCTGTTTCTGGACGTCTTGGTGGAGCAGACATGGCTCGTACAGAATTCTACAGCGAAGGCACTATTCCTCTTCAGACATTACGTGCTGATATCGATTATGGATTTGCTGAAGCAGACACAACGTATGGAAAAGTTGGTGTTAAGGTTTGGATTTATCAAGGTGAAATCCTTCCAACCAAAGCATCAAGAGATAACAAAAAGGAAGGGAGCGATAAATAATGTTAATGCCTAAAAGAGTAAAACGCCGTAAACAATTCCGTGGCTCTATGAAAGGTAAAGCTTCCAGAGGTAATACAATTTCAAACGGTGAATACGGTATTGTGGCTATGGAGCCAGCTTGGATTAAGTCCAACCAAATTGAAGCAGCCCGTGTCGCTATGACTCGTTATATCAAACGTGGTGGTAAAGTTTGGATTAAAATTTTCCCTGATAAGCCAGTAACCAATAAACCAGCTGAAACTCGTATGGGTTCCGGTAAAGGCTCACTTGAGTATTGGGTAGCAGTAGTTAAGCCAGGACGCGTTATGTTCGAAATCTCTGGTGTTCCAGAGGAAGTAGCGAGAGAAGCTTTGCGTCTTGCAACTCATAAATTACCGGTAAAATGTAAAGTAGTTTCTCGCGCAGACTTAGAAGGAGGTGCGGGCAGTGAAGAGTAAGACATTTGTAGAAGATTTAAAGAATAAATCCGTTGCTGAATTAAATGAAGATTTAGTAGCTGCTAAGAAGGAGCTTTTTAATTTAAGATTCCAGAACGCAACAAATCAATTAGAGAACACAGGAAGAATTAAAGAGGTAAGAAAGAATATTGCCAGAATCCAGACTGTGATTTCTTCGTTAAAATAAACTTCATTTAAACAAATTCATTTGGGAATACAAAAACTAGGAGATCTCAATTGAGAAAGGAGATTTTGTTGTGGAAAGAAATTTAAGAAAAACACGTACTGGAAAAGTATTGAGTAATAAAATGGACAAAACAATCGTTGTAGCAGTAGTTGACCATGTTAAGCATCCACTTTACAATAAAATCGTAAAGAGAACTTACAAATTAAAGGCACATGACGAAAACAACGAATGCCAGATTGGCGATAGAGTAAAAGTTATGGAAACAAGACCATTATCGAAAGATAAGAGATGGAGACTTGTAGAAATTATTGAAAAAGCGAAATAGTCTGTAGAGGGTTTGCAATTTGCAAGCTTTCTAGGATGTGCAGATTGGCAAAGCCAAAATGCTGACGAGAAAGGAGAACCAAGTTATGATCCAACAGGAATCAAGACTTAAAGTTGCTGACAATACAGGAGCAAAAGAATTACTCTGCATCCGTGTATTAGGCGGATCAACCAGAAGATATGCTGCTATTGGCGATATCATCGTTGCTACGGTTAAAGATGCAACACCAGGCGGTGTTGTAAAAAAAGGTGATGTTGTGAAAGCGGTAGTTGTTCGTACAGTAAAAGAAACCCGTCGTAAAGATGGTTCTTATATCAGATTTGACGAAAATGCAGCGGTTATCATTAAAGATGACAAGAATCCAAAAGGAACCCGTATCTTTGGACCAGTTGCAAGAGAATTAAGAGAAAAACAATTCATGAAAATCGTTTCATTAGCACCAGAAGTGTTATAAGGAGGTGTCGATCATGGCAACTAGTAAAATTAAAAAAGGTGATACGGTTAAAGTTATCACTGGTAAAGATAAAGGAAAAGAAGGTAAGGTTCTTGCAGTAAAGGGCGGAAAAGTTACAGTTGAAGGTATTAATACCGTGACAAAGCATGCGAAACCTAGCCAGGCAAACCCAAATGGTGGAATCATTCATCATGAAGCAGCGCTTGATATTTCTAACGTAATGTATGTATATAAAGGCAAGACAACAAGAGTAGGATTTAAAATGGATGGCGAAAAGAAAGTCCGTTTTGCAAAATCCACTGGCGATGTTATTGACTAAGAAAAGAGAGGAGGACAATTACTTTGGCTCGATTAAAAGAAACTTATAAGAATGAAATCGTAGACGGTATGACCAAGAAATTCGGCTATAAGAACGTGATGCAAGTACCGAAGCTTGAGAAAATCGTAATCAATATGGGCGTTGGTGAAGCAAAAGACAACGCTAAAATCTTAGAATCTGCTGTAAAGGACTTAGAGATCATTGCTGGACAGAAAGCAGTTCTTACAAAAGCTAAAAAGTCAGTTGCTAACTTTAAGATTAGAGAAGGTATGGCGATTGGATGTAAGGTTACATTAAGAGGCGAAAAGATGTATGAATTCGCAGATCGTTTGATTAACCTTTCTCTGCCACGTGTACGTGACTTTAGAGGTGTTAACCCAAATGCATTTGACGGTAGAGGAAATTATGCTATGGGTATCAAAGAGCAATTAATCTTCCCTGAAATCGAATATGATAAGATTGATAAGGTAAGAGGAATGGATATCATCTTTGTTACAACAGCAAAAACAGACGAAGAGGCGCGTGAATTATTAACACAGTTTGGTATGCCATTTTCAAAATAATTAGGAGGTAAATTTCATGGCTAAAACTTCAATGAAGGTGAAACAACAACGCCCTGCAAAATTCTCTACAAGAGAATACAATCGTTGTAGAATTTGTGGTCGTCCACATGCTTATTTAAGAAAATACGGAATTTGCAGAATTTGCTTCCGTGAATTAGCATACAAAGGCCAGATTCCTGGCGTTAAGAAAGCAAGTTGGTAGAAGGAGGAAAACGAAATGACAATGAGCGATCCTATTGCAGATATGCTTACAAGAATCCGTAATGCAAATACTGCAAAACATGATACAGTTGATGTACCTGCTTCTAAGATGAAAATCGCGATTGCTGAAATTCTTTTAAAAGAAGGTTATATTAAGAATTTCACAGTAGAAGAAGTTGGTGGATTCAATACAATCCATATCACATTAAAATATGGTCAAGATAAGAACGTAAAAATTATTTCTGGTCTTAAGAGAATTTCTAAGCCAGGACTTAGAGTATATGCAAATGCAGATAATCTTCCAAAAGTGCTTGGTGGTTTAGGTACTGCAATCATTTCTACAAACCAGGGTGTTATTACTGATAAGGAAGCTAGAAAGCAAAACGTTGGTGGAGAAGTATTAGCATTTGTTTGGTAATATAGTCTCGGCACAGCCGAGCCATTCGGAGAATGCACTGCATTCTCTGTAAGAATTACCATTTGAATCAGTAACTATAAGCGAAAGGATCTATCCTTTCATATATTAAATTTAGGAGGTACGGGCATGTCACGTATAGGAAGAATGCCAATCGCGGTACCAGCAGGCGTTACTGTTGATATTGCAGAAAATAATAAAGTGACTGTAAAAGGTCCAAAGGGAACACTCGAGAGAGTATTACCTTCCGAAATGACAATCAAGATGGAAGATGACCAAATCATCGTTACCAGACCAAGTGATTTGAAAAAAATGAAATCCTTACATGGTTTAACGAGAACATTGATTAACAACATGATTATCGGCGTAACAAGCGGATATGAAAAGGTTTTGGAAATCAACGGTGTTGGTTACAGAGCTGCGAAACAAGGAAAGACACTTACGTTGTCTCTTGGGTATTCACATCCAGTTGTTATGGAAGACCCAGAAGGTCTTGAGGCTGTATTAGAAGGACAGAACAAGATTATTGTTAAAGGTATCGATAAAGAAAAAGTTGGCCAATACGCTGCTGAAATCAGAGAGAAGAGAGGACCTGAACCTTATAAAGAAAAAGGTATTAAATATGCTGATGAAGTTATTAGACGTAAAGTTGGTAAGACTGGTAAGAAATAATAAAGGAGTGAAAAACGATGGTTAATAAGCAATCAAGAAGTAAAATTCGTGAAAAGAAACACGCTAGAATTCGTAATCGTTTTGCAGGTACTGCAGAAAGACCACGTTTAGCTGTGTTTAGAAGTAATAATCATATGTACGCTCAAATTATTGATGACTCAGCTCAGAATACCTTAGTTTCAGCATCTACTCTTCAAAAAGAAGTGAAAGAGCAGTTAGAAAAAACAAATGATGTTGAAGCTGCTGCTAAAGTTGGCGAAATTATCGCAAAAAGAGCTTTAGAAAAAGGTATCACAGAAGTTGTCTTTGATAGAGGCGGATTTATATATCAAGGTAAAATTCAAGCATTAGCAGATGCAGCACGTGAAGCTGGTCTACAATTCTAGGTAAGGAGGAAAAATTATACATGAAACGTGAAATCATTGATGCTAGTCAGTTGGAATTAGAAGATAAAGTAGTATCAATTAAACGTGTTACTAAAGTAGTAAAAGGTGGTCGTAACTTCCGGTTTACTGCGTTAGTTGTTGTCGGTGACAAAAATGGACACGTTGGTGCTGGTTTAGGTAAAGCTTCCGAAATTCCAGAAGCTATCCGCAAAGGAAAAGAAGATGCAATCAAGAAGTTAATTTCCTTGCCTTTAGATGAAAATGGTAGTGTACCTCATGATTATGTTGGAAAGTTCGGCAGTGCTACCGTAATGCTGAAACGTTCCCCAGAAGGTACTGGAATCATCGCAGGAGGTCCTGCCCGTAACGTACTTGAATTAGCTGGATTCAAGAATATCCGTACAAAGTCTTTGGGATCAAACAACAAGCAGAACGTAGTACTTGCTACAATCGAAGGTTTGAGCCATTTAAAGACAGCAGAAGAAGTTGCAAAACTTCGCGGACTTTCTGTAGAAGAGCTTTTAGGATAGGTAAATTGAACCGGAAGAATGGTATATTCTTCGCCACTAAATCAGGAGGTGTAGATACGTGGCTGATAAATTAAAAATTACGTTAGTTAAGTCTACAATCGGTGCGATTCCTAAGCACAGAGCGACAGTAGAAGCATTAGGCTTAAAAAAAGTATATAACTCAGTTGAAATGCCAGATAATGAAGCAGTACGAGGCATGATTTGGCATGTTAGACACTTAGTTAAAGTTGAAGAAATCTAGGAAAGATTTAGAATGAATAGGAGGTGCACGAAATGAATTTATCAGAATTAAGACCTGCTGAAGGCTCAAAACAAAATGATAATTTCAGAAGAGGCCGTGGACATGGATCAGGAAATGGTAAGACTGCTGGTAAAGGTCACAAGGGACAAAAAGCTCGTTCTGGAGCTCCAAGACCTGGTTTTGAAGGTGGTCAGATGCCTTTATACAGAAGAATACCAAAGAGAGGATTCACAAATAGAAATACAAAGGAAATCGTTGGTATTAATGTAGATATGCTCAATATTTTTGAGGATGGTGCAGAAGTTACAGTGGCAACATTAATGGAAGCTGGTATCGTTAAAAATCCAAGAGATGGAGTTAAAATTCTTGGAAATGGGGAATTAACTAAGAAGCTCAACGTTAAGGTAAATGCTTATAGCGCAGGCGCTGTAACAAAAATTGAGGCTCTTGGTGGAAAAGCAGAGGTGATCTAGGAAATGTTTAAAACACTCCAGAATGCTCTTAAAATTAAGGATATTAGAAAAAAGCTAATATATACTTTTGTTGCATTGGTTATAGTGAGGCTGGGATGCCAGCTTCCTGTACCGGGTGTCAATAGGGACTACTTCGCAAGCTGGTTTGATCAGCAGACCGCGCTTAACTTTTTTGATGCAATGACAGGTGGTTCATTTACCAAAATGTCCATCTTTGCATTGAATATTACGCCTTATATTACTTCTTCCATTATCATGCAGCTCTTAACGATTGCGATTCCAAAGCTTGAGGAAATGCAAAAAGACGGCGAAGATGGAAGAAAGAAAATTGTAGAATATACCCGTTATGTTACCATTGCTCTTTCTTTGATTGAGAGTATTGCAATGGCAATCGGATTTGGTAACCAAGGTTTATTAAACGGTGGAATTACCTTTACAAACGTAGCTGTTATCGTAACATCGCTTACGGCTGGATCCGCATTCTTAATGTGGATTGGAGAACAGATTACAGAAAATGGTGTTGGAAATGGTATTTCTATTGTCTTATTGATTAATATTATTTCTAGAATACCAGAGGACTTAATGAGCCTTTATGGTAAGTTTATTGCGGATGCATCAGTAGTCAATGCAATTATTGCTGCTGTGATTATTCTTGCAGTTATTTTAGGAATGGTAGTATTCATTATTGTTTTACAAGACGGCGAGAGAAGAATTCCTGTACAATATGCAAAAAAAGTGCAGGGAAGAAAGATGGTAGGTGGTCAGTCTTCCCATATTCCTCTTAAGGTAAATACAGCTGGAGTTATCCCAGTCATCTTCGCAAGCTCTTTGATGTCATTTCCAATCGTAATTGCCCAGTTCATGAATGTTGCACCAGCATCTGGTTCAGGTGCTACCTTGGTTCAAAAGATTTTAAAAGTCTTAAATCAGGGATCTTGGTGTAACTTAACTAGTTTTTCAGAATTCAAATATTCATTGGGATTGTTGATGTATATTGTACTTGTTATCTTTTTTGCTTACTTCTATACTTCGATTACCTTTAATCCGATTGAAGTATCGAATAACATGAAGAAGCAAGGCGGCTTTATTCCGGGTATTCGTCCTGGAAAGCCTACCACAGATTACTTGACAAAGGTGCTTAATTATATCATCTTTATCGGAGCAGTTGGCTTAACGATTATAGCAGTAGTACCAATCTTTTTCTCTGGAGCATTTGATGCTAGTGTTTCCTTTAGTGGAACATCCCTTATCATCATCGTGGGTGTTGTACTTGAGACAATGAAACAAATTGAGTCTATGATGCTTGTTCGACATTACAAGGGATTCTTAAACGACTAGAGAACATAGGATTTTGGGACGGTGGACCTTTGGTTTATCGTCCCTATACGTATTTTGTGGAGGTGTCATACTATGAAGATTATTATGTTGGGTGGCCCTGGTGCTGGAAAAGGTACGCAGGCTAAAAAAATTGCGGACACTTATCAAATTCCGCATATATCAACAGGTGATATTTTTCGGGCAAACATTAAAAATGGTACGCCCCTTGGAATAAAGGCAAAAGAGTATATGGATCAGGGACTTTTAGTACCCGATGAATTGGTGGTAGACTTAGTAGTAGATCGTATTGCAATGGAGGATGCAAAGGCTGGTTATGTGTTGGATGGATTTCCAAGGACTATACCACAGGCTGAAGCACTTGACCGAGCGCTTAAAGCGATTGGAGAATCCATTGATTATGCTATCGATGTAGAGGTACCAGATGAGACAATTATTCATAGAATGTCTGGTAGAAGAGCATGCATTGGATGCGGAGGAACCTATCATACGGTTTATACGCCTCCTAAGGTAGAAAATGTATGCGATTATTGCGGTGGTGAGTTGGTTCTTCGTGAAGATGATAAGCCAGAAACCGTAAAGAAGCGTCTGGATGTATATCATGAGCAGACGCAGCCGTTGATTGATTATTATACCAATCAAAAGTTACTTGTTGAAATTGATGGAACACAAGATGTAGCTGATGTTTTTGCAGCTATACAGAAAATTATAGGGTGAACAATATGTCTGTGACAATAAAATCTAACAGAGAAATCGAATTAATGCGCGAAGCAGGTAAAATCCTTTACCAGGTTCATGAAGAGCTTGGAAAGGCTTTAAAACCAGGTATGTCAACCTTGGATATTGACCGTTTAGGAGAGGAAATGATTCGAAGCTATGATTGCATCCCTTCTTTCCTCAATTATAACGGCTATCCAGCTTCTATTTGTGTGTCTATCAACGATGAAGTCGTGCATGGGATTCCGAATAAAAAGCGCTTGATTAAGGAAGGCGATATTGTAAGCTTAGATGCAGGTGTCATTTACAAGGGATATCAATCAGACGCGGCAAGAACACATGGAATCGGGCAGATAAGCGAGGAAGCGAATCGCTTGATTCAAGTGACAAAGCAAAGCTTTTTTGAAGGAATTAAGTTTGCCAAAGCGGGCAATCACTTATATGACATTTCAAAAGCGATACAAGATTATGTAGAGTCCAATGGATTTTCTATCGTACGGGATTTGGTCGGACATGGAATTGGTGAACAGCTTCATGAAGAACCACAGATCCCAAACTTTAAGCCACGCGGTCGTGGAATCAAATTGGTACCTGGTATGACGTTGGCAATTGAGCCAATGGTAAATGCAGGAGCTTATGATGTTTGGTGGTTGGAGGATGACTGGACCGTTGTGACGCAAGATGAATCGTTATCTGCGCACTATGAAAATACCGTTCTGATTACAGACGGAGAACCAGAAATCTTATCCTTGCCAAAAAATTTATAAATCGTCGGAATTGTTAGTAGGAGGTTAGAAAATGTCAAAAACAGATGTTGTGGAAATCGAAGGAAAAGTAGTGGAAAAGTTACCAAATGCAATGTTTCGTGTGGAACTTGAGAATGGTCATATCGTATTGGCACATATTAGCGGAAAGTTAAGAATGAATTTTATTCGTATTTTACCAGGCGATAAGGTTACCCTGGAACTTTCTCCCTATGATTTGACAAAAGGAAGAATTATCTGGAGGGATAAATAATCGAGAGATAAAGGATTCATATAGAGGATTGGTGCATGAATGCACCAATCCTTTTTTCTTGCTTATTCGCCATAACATGATAAAATGAGGTTGGGGTCAATATGAAAACCATACGATAAACACGAATAAGGAGAGGTGCAGAATGTTCAAAGAGAAAAAAAGAACCGCATTTGGTGGGTTACCGCTTAGTTTTACATGGTATATTATTAAGGATGAGAATTTAATCGTAAAAACGGGATTTATCAGTCAAACAGAGGAAAATTGCTATTTGTATAAGGTGATTGATGTGACCTTGAAGCGAAGTCTACTAGAACGAATCTTTCGACTTGGTACGATTATTTGCAGAACAGGAGATATCACAACCCCAACCATTACATTACAGCATATTCGAAATTATAACGAAGTGAAAGAATTCATACTTGAAAAATCCGAGGAGCAACGCATCAAGAAAAGAACGATAAATACCCTAGATCTTGGCGATAATTATGAGCTCGAACAATAATCATGGCTTGGGAGCAGGTGTGCTAGCAATCGATGTTATCTTATATAATAAGAAGAAATGCATGTCGAAAAACAAAGATGAAAAAAATAAAAAAAGTGCTTGCAATGGGAATAATTATGTGATAGGATATTAAGTGGACTTTTGCGAAAGGAGAGATTGCAATGAAGGTAAGATCATCAGTTAAACCGATTTGTGAAAAATGCAAAATCATTAAAAGAAAAGGAAGTATCAGAGTAATCTGTGAAAATCCAAAACACAAGCAAAGACAAGGCTAATGAATCATAGATAATGGCGAAAACCAAAGTGGATTCTTTGGCTTTTCTGCTGTTTTTATATTTGATATAGTTTTTGCTTTCTGTGTTATGACTGCACAGTATCAAAAGATACTGGGGCTTCTTCCTGCCCGGACGGACTGGTAAAAAGTGGTTCGCGATGCAGCATGATATCATGGACGGTCTGATTAACCGTTTTGAAGAGGGTCTCATTATGGCGCTCTTCTATGTGCGGGGTGATCCCGTTACATCATGGTTTAAAGCGGCTGGTGCAGTAGCGTGCTGCTGCATAATCAATCAAACAGTCCTGCTCATTACAGGACGATGTAAAATATTTATTAATTAATCCAACTAAGAAAATTTACGGAGGTAGAACACAATGGCTCGTATTAGTGGTGTAGATTTACCAAGAGAGAAACGTGTTGAAATTGGTCTTACTTATATCTATGGTATTGGTAGAGTGACCTCAAATCGTATTCTTGCTGAGGCAAACGTGAATCCTGATACTCGTGTTAAGGATCTGACAGATGAAGAAGTAGGCAGAATCCGTGACGTTATCGATGCGAAACATCAAGTAGAAGGTGATTTGCGCAGAGAAATCGCTCTTAACATCAAGCGCTTACAAGAAATCGGATGCTACAGAGGAATCCGTCACAGAAAAGGACTTCCTGTTCGTGGACAGAAGACTAAGACAAATGCTAGAACCAGAAAAGGTCCTAAGCGTACCGTTGCAAATAAGAAAAAATAAAATTTAAAAATCCATTAGGAGGTTTTGTCAAATGGCTAAAAAAGTAGCAAAAAAAGTGACAAAGAGACGTGTTAAAAAGAATGTCGATCGCGGACAGGCACATATTCAGTCATCTTTTAATAATACAATCGTTACTCTGACAGATGCAGAAGGTAATGCTATTTCTTGGGCTAGCGCAGGTGGATTAGGATTTCGTGGTTCTAGAAAATCAACACCATACGCTGCACAGATGGCAGCTGAAACAGCTGCAAAAGCTGCATTGCCACACGGTTTAAAATCAGTAGAAGTTATGGTTAAAGGACCTGGATCAGGTCGTGAAGCAGCAATTCGTGCGCTTCAGGCATGTGGAATCGAAGTTACTAGCATCAAAGATGTTACCCCAGTACCACATAACGGATGTAGACCACCAAAACGTAGACGTGTCTAATTATTAATAGGAGGTAATTTAGAATGGCAATCGATAGAACTCCAGTCCTTAAAAGATGTAGATCTCTTGGAATTGATCCAGTTTTCATGGGACTTGATAAAAAATCAAATCGTACAAATGCTAGAGCGAACAAGAAAGTGAGCGAGTACGGATTACAGCTTAGAGAAAAGCAAAAAGCTAAGTTTATATATGGCGTATTAGAAAAACCTTTCCGTAACAATTTTGCAAAGGCTAAGAAGCTTAAATATGGTACAACTGGTGAAAACTTAATGATTCTTCTTGAGCTTAGACTTGACAATGTACTATATCGTATGGGATATGGCAGAACAAGAAAAGAAGCAAGACAGATTGTAGATCATAAGCATGTATTAGTAAACGGAAAATGCATTAATATTCCTTCTTATGTAGTAAAAGCAGGGGATGTTATCGAAATCAAAGAAAAATTCAAATCTGCTCAAAGATACAAAGATATCTTAGAAGTAACAGACGGAAGACTGGTACCAGGTTGGCTAGAAGCAAATCATGAAGCACTTACCGGAACTGTAAAGGATATTCCTTCAAGAGATCAGATTGATGTTCCTGTAAATGAAGTGCTTATCGTCGAGTTATATAGTAAATAATATCAAATATATTTGGTCGGTTTGGGCGTGCTCTATCGTGCGCTCATGGCCAGGTTATATTGTGATTTATCTTCCATATAATTCAATGATTGCAAATTATAGCATAATCCCAAAAGGAGGGTCCAGTAGTGTTTGATTTTGAAAAACCAAAAATTGAGATCGCAGAAATCTCTGAAGATAGAAAATACGGACGTTTTGTAGTAGAACCACTCGAAAGAGGTTATGGTACAACTTTGGGTAATTCTTTGAGAAGAATTATGCTGTCATCATTGCCTGGTAGCGCTGTAAGTCAAGTGAAGATTGAAGGCGTTGTACATGAATTCAGTGCAATTCCTGGTGTTAAGGAAGATGTCACAGAAATCATTATGAACATTAAGAGCCTGGCAATTAAGAATACAAGTGAAACGAATGAACCAAAAACTGCATACATTGAGTTTGAAGGTGAAGGTGTTGTAACGGCAGGAGACATTCAGGTAGATCCAGATATTGAGATTTTAAATCCAGAATTAGTAATTGCTACATTAAGTGGCGGTTCCGATTGCAAATTATATATGGAATTGACGATTACCAAAGGAAGAGGATACATCAGTGCGGAGAAAAACAAAAATGACGATCTTCCAATCGGTGTAATACCAGTTGATTCTATTTATACACCAGTTGAACGCGTTAACTTAACAGTTCAAAACACTCGTGTTGGTCAAATCACAGACTATGACAAGCTTACGTTGGATGTATACACCAATGGAACGCTAGAGCCAGATGAAGCAGTGAGCTTGGCAGCGAAGGTATTAAGCGCACATTTGAACTCGTTTATCGACCTTTCTGAAAATGCAAAGACAGCAGAAATTATGGTAGAAAAAGAGGACAATGAGAAAGAAAAAGTTCTGGAGATGAATATCGATGAATTAGAGCTTTCTGTTCGTTCTTACAACTGCCTGAAACGAGCTGGCATCAACACAGTAGAAGAATTAACCAATCGTACTTCGGAAGATATGATGAAGGTTCGTAATTTAGGACGTAAGTCATTAGAAGAAGTGCTTGCAAAATTGAAAGAATTAGGTTTGTCACTGAATTTAGGTGATGAATAAATCGTAAAAATCACAGGAGGTAATACAAATGGCCGGATATAGAAAACTTGGTAGAACATCAAGCCAGAGAAAAGCATTGCTTCGTAACCAGGTGACTAATTTACTATACAATGGTAAAATCGTTACAACAGAAGCAAAAGCGAAAGAAATCCGTAAAATTACTGAGCATTTAATCGCTCTTGCAGTAAAGGAAAAAGATAATTTCGAAACCGTTACTGTAACTGCTAAAGTAGCTCGTAAAGATAAAGATGGTAAAAGAGTAAAAGAAGTTGTAGATGGAAAGAAAGTAACCGTTTATGACGAAGTGCAGAAAGAAATCAAAAAAGACAGCGCAAGCCGTCTTCATGCCAGAAGACAGATGAACAAAGTGCTTTACAGCATTACAGAAGTTCCTGCAGAAGCAGCTGGTAAGAAAAAGAATACAAAAACAGTAGATGTTGCAGATAAATTATTTACTGAAATCGCACCAAAATATGCAGATCGTAACGGTGGTTATACCAGAATCGTTAAAATTGGTCAGCGTAAGGGTGATGCTGCTATGGAAGTATTAATTGAATTAGTATAAGCATGCAGAAACTTGGAAGCCTCATTTTTGGGGCTTCTTTTTGTGTGTGCCTTGTTTTACAGGCTATCTATTTACTTTTATTCTGAAATCAGATAGAATAAGAGAGAATATTTTGGGATACGAGAAGGATATTCTAGGAAAGAAGGAATACCATATGTCAATAATAAAAGCAGAAAAACTTGCATTTGAATATATACGCCGTGACGAAGAAGGAAATGTTGAAAGCATTACCCGTGCAATTGATGGGATTGATGTTGATGTGAAGGAAGGCGATTTTGTTGCGATTCTAGGACATAATGGTTCTGGAAAATCAACGCTAGCTAAGCATATCAATGCAATCTTAATGCCGACCGAGGGTACGGTATGGGTTGATGGAATGGATGTGCGCGAGGATGCGAACTTATGGAATATACGCCAAACCTCAGGTATGGTATTTCAAAATCCTGACAACCAGATTATCGGAAATATCGTGGAAGAGGATGTAGGCTTTGGGCCAGAAAACCTTGGCGTTCCCACTGAGCAGATTTGGGAGCGTGTGGAGGAGAGCCTAAAGGCAGTTGGTATGTATGAGTACCGGGAGCATTCTCCTAATAAGCTCTCTGGAGGACAAAAGCAAAGAGTAGCCATCGCAGGGATTATGGCGATGAAGCCAAAGTGTATCGTGCTCGATGAGCCAACGGCTATGCTTGACCCGAATGGACGTAAGGAAGTAATTAAAACAGTAAAAAAACTAAATCAAAAAGAGTCCATTACCGTATTATTGATTACCCATTATATGGAAGAAGTTATTTATGCGGATAAAGTCATTGTGATGGATCAGGGCAAAATCGTAATGCAGGGCACACCTCGTGAAATTTTTTCCAGGGTGGAAGAGCTAAAGAAGTATCGCTTGGATGTGCCGCAGGTCACATTGCTTGCATATGAGCTAAGAAAACAAGGCCTTTTGATACCAGAGGGAATCCTTACCGTAGAAGAGCTGGTCGAGGCCATGACAGTGTTAAAAGAGAAAAGGTCAGGTAGAAAATAAGATGGGTATCATATTAGATCACGTAAATTATATCTATAGTGCAGGTACTGCTTATGAAAAGCAGGCACTTAAGGATATCAATCTAAAAATTGAGGATGGAGAGTTTGTAGGGCTGATTGGGCATACGGGCTCCGGAAAATCGACCTTGATGCAGCATTTCAACGCACTGCTGCATGCAAGCAGTGGAAGCATCTATTATAATGGGCAAGATATCTATGAAAAGGATTATGATATAAAGTCACATCGCAGTAAAGTGGGACTTGTGTTTCAATATCCAGAGCATCAGCTTTTTGAGACAACCATAGTAAAGGATGTAAAGTTTGGCCCTATGAATCAAGGCTTGCCAAATCTTGAGGTCGATTTGCGCGCGTTTGAGGCACTTAAACAGGTTGGGATATCGGATGATATGCTGGATGCCTCTCCGTTTGAGCTGTCTGGTGGACAAAAGAGAAGAGTTGCTATCGCTGGCGTACTTGCAATGAAGCCAGAGGTACTCATATTGGATGAACCAACCGCAGGACTTGACCCAAAGGGAAGAGATGAGATCCTTGACTTGCTTGCAAAGCTGCACAAGGAGAGAAAGATCACGATAATTTTAGTCTCCCATAGTATGGAGGATGTCGCAAAATATGTCGATCGCCTCATTGTAATGAACCGAGGAGAAATCTTTTTAGATGGAACCCCCAAACAGGTATTTGTTCATTACAAGGAACTGGAAAAAATCGGTCTTGCAGCACCACAGGTGACATACGTCCTGCATGCGCTGGAGGAAAAGGGATTTCCTCTGGCTACCGATGCAACGACGATAGAAGAAGCCGCAGAAGAGATTTTGCGCTATGCGAAAAAGAATTTGATTTAGAACTGCGAAGGCAGGCAAGAAGGAGCGGATATGTTAAGAGACATAACCATTGGACAATATTACCCAGCAAAATCACCCCTACACAGAATGGATCCAAGAGTCAAGCTGATTGGCACCTTGGTATACATTTTGTCCCTTTTTCTATTTGAAAGTGCTTTGGGATATCTTGTGGCAGGACTCTTTTTATTTGGAGTAATCAAAATATCCAGAGTGCCATTTTCCTATATTGTCAAGGGTCTAAAATCCATCGTTGTGTTAATGATGATCACCGTCATCTTTAATCTCTTTTTGACCCCAGGAAAAGAGTTATATTCATTTTGGATTTTTACAATAACAATAGAGGGCATCGTCAATGCAGTTTTTTTGGGAATTCGCTTAGTCTTTTTAACTATTGGCGCCTCCCTGATGACCTTTACGACGACCCCCAATCACTTGACGGATGGCCTTGAGCGGCTTATGAATCCACTCAAGAAAGTGCGCTTTCCTGTGCATGAAATCGCAATGATGATGTCAATTGCGCTTCGTTTTATCCCGATTCTTTTAGAAGAAACGGATAAAATCATGAAGGCACAAATGGCAAGGGGTGCAGATTTTGAAAATGGGAACTTAATTAAGAAGGCTAAAAATTTAATTCCCTTACTGGTACCACTCTTTATTTCGGCCTTTCGACGTGCAAATGATCTGGCAATGGCGATGGAGGCTAGATGCTACCGCGGAGGAGAAGGAAGAACAAAAATGAAACCGCTCGCTTACAAACGTTTGGATGCAGTCGGCTTTCTAGTACTCCTTTGCTATCTGGTGGTTCTGTTTGTTGTGAAGCATTACCTTACACTCTCTTTCCTCACGGGGGTGATAGTGTGAAGCGGATTAAACTGGTAGTAGCCTACGACGGAACGCATTACAATGGTTGGCAGCTACAGCCAAATGGTCGAACCATAGAAGGTGAGCTAAATAAAGCGTTAACAGGCCTTTTGGGAACCGAAATTCAGGTAATCGGAGCCAGCCGTACGGATGCAGGTGTTCACGCACTTGGAAATGTCGCAATTTTTGATACCGAAGCACGCATTCCGGGTGAAAAAATAAAGTATGCCTTAAACCAAAGACTGCCCGAAGACATCCGTGTGCAAGATTCCTTGGAGGTGTCGCCCACGTTTCATCCAAGGTATTGCAATAGTAGAAAGACCTACGAATATCGCATTTTGAATCAGGAGATGGAGCTTCCCACGGAGCGGTTGTATGCCCATTACACCTATCGGCCGCTTGACCTTAAGGCAATGCAGCAGGCGGCGGCCTATGTGGTGGGAGAGCATGATTTTAAAAGCTTTTGTTCGGCTGGAAGTCAGGTCAAAGAGACGGTTCGTACGGTATATTGGCTTTCTGTGATAAAAGAAGCGGGGCTCATAAAAATCCAGATTACAGGCAGCGGTTTTTTATATAACATGGTTCGAATCATAGCAGGTACCTTGATGGAGGTCGGTATGGGTAGGAAAAAACCAGAAGATTTTGTAAGAATCTTAGAGGGAAAAGATCGTGCACTGGCAGGACCTACCGCACCAGCAAGAGGACTTCGACTTGTTCAAATTGAATATCCAGAAGAAGCGCAGAAAATAAAGCATAGGGATTTTGGATATCATATTGAGAAAGATTAGAGATAAATTAGAGAAAAATTAGAGATAATAACGCTACCATATTTATAATTACGAGATGAGGGTGAGTATAAAATGAAATTATTGATGGTAGAAGATGATAAGGAGCTTAGTAAGGCAGCAGGGACAGCACTAATGGAAGCTGGATATCAGGTCGATTTTGCCTTTGATGGAGAAGAGGGTGCGCAGTATATGCAAGAGGGAATCTATGATGTTATGTTACTCGACCGCATGCTCCCTTTTAAAGATGGCCTCCATTTATTGCAGGAGTTTCGACGACAGGGAAAAACAACCCCCGTTATTTTGCTGACTGCAAGAGATGGCATCCATGACCGCATTGACGGGCTCGATGCGGGGGCAGATGATTATTTAGTCAAGCCTTATGATATCGAGGAGCTTTTAGCACGTATTCGAGCAATTTTGAGACGACCAAGAAAGTTAGTACCTCACGAGAGGATTATATTTGAGGATTTGGAATTGTTTGAAGAGGAAGGTATGCTTGCTTGTCATATGGAGCGTCGCTCCTTATCCAAAAAGGAAACGCAGTTGCTTGGCTTTTTTATGCGCAATGCCAATCAGATTTTAACGAGGAAACAAATCTTATACCGCGTATGGGGAATGGATGCGGAAATTGAGGACGGTAATATTGACAATTACATCTACTTTTTACGAAGAAGGCTTAAGGTGCTTCCAACTAATGTAAGAATTGTCACGATTCACGGGATTGGGTATCGCCTTGAAAGGGAGAAGGATGCTTGCACAACTAAAAAAACAACTAATTCGAATTTATAGCTGTACCACAGGAGTCATTGTAACGCTTGTCGTTATCTTGACTTTTTTTGTAAGCCGAAATCAAGATCAAATGGCTAGGCTGGAAAGCTTTCAAAACAACTTTTCTACGGTATCGGGCAAATTAAAAACCGAGAATGTCATCAGCAATGAGTGGGTTGCAAGCCTAGAGGATAAAAACCATATTATCCTTTTGATGAGTGAAAATGGAGTACCCTTACAGCTTATGCGTGCAAATGAAATTGAGAAGAGACGCGCTGCGCTTTTTTTAAGACTTGAAGAGTTGTCTAAGAAGGACGGGGTGGATACCGCACTTCCGCCAGTTTCCGTCGAGGAAAAGCAGAGTAGGGTCTATCGCTTTGAACAAGGATATTCCGAATTTTATGGACAGGTATTGGCTTTTTCTACACAAAATGGATATCGAAGTCTTATGCTGATACAGGAATTTCCAGGGGCAAGGGCTGAGAAATATGGAAAGCTTATTGTATTTTTTTTCATTGATTTGTTTGGAATCCTGCTTTTGTATGCGACGAGCGTATGGTTTGTGGGACGCGCAATGAAACCAGTTGAAGAAGGAAAACGAAGTCAAGATGACTTTGTTGCGGCGGCCTCTCACGAACTGCGTTCCCCCCTATCCGTGATACTTGCCAATCTATCGTTACTAAAGAGCGAACGAGCAAATAAACTGGATATACTTGCCTGTTTGGAACGTGAAACAAAACGCATGTCGCGCCTGATTGAAGATCTTTTGCTTTTATCTTACACGGATGCGGGGAAGTGGAAGCTGGAAATGGAAACAGTTGAGGTAGAGAATCTTTTGATTGAAGTCTATGAAGCCTATTTGCTTGTATGCAAACAAAAAACGGTGAAGCTTAACATTGATCTTGGGGAAGAGGAGCTAGGTATAATAAAGGGTGATAAATATCGTCTGAAGCAAATACTGTCAATTCTAATTGAGAATGCTCTTCGCTTTTCGCCGGAGGAGGGAGAAATAACCCTGCGGGGAATAAGACAAAACACAAAGAAGTCAAAGATTATGATAGAAGTTGAGGATCATGGCTGTGGAATTTTAGAAAATGACAAAGAACGTGTCTTTGAACGCTTTTATCAGGTGGATGCTGCCAGAAGCGATAAAGAACACTTTGGACTGGGTCTTAGCATTGCAAAGCAACTGACGGAACTTTTGGGAGGAGAAATTGGATGCAAGGATACACCATTCAAAGGAGCAACCTTTTTTCTGCTTTTTTAGAGATTATTTAGAAGTAACTCTGCTATTCTACTCGCAAAGGAATAGGAGGATGAATATGTTTTATAAAAAGAGAATGCTGGTTTTACTCATAATGACAATGATACTATTGTCGGCTTGTGGAAAGGGGCAGAACAATGAAAGTGTAAATAAAGGGCGATATGTAGAAGAAGAGATTGCACTTCCAGAGGGAGAAGAGGTAATTGGACTGCTGCAAAACAAGGATGGCGAGCTAGAACTCACGACATGGAAGTCAAATGAATCAACAGGCGAATATCATACGTATATCTTGCAACCAGATAAGAGTTGGAAGGAAGAAAAAAGAGAATGGCTCGATCAAGTTAGCGAAATTGTTGCAAAGAAGGAGAAGATTGACGGTATAATCGAAAAGGTGGTACGGGGACAGGATGGGGCATACTATGCGCTTGTGAAGGCATATGATACCAATAGTTCCAGAAATTTTATATTTCGTACATCTGATTATAAGGCCGCGGATTGGATAGAAATTCCATTCTTATCCGAGATTTCCAGCAATAATTCAAACTACGAGTTATATAACTGGGTGACGGATGTGCAGGTGCTAAGTGATGGAACCCTGGCACTTAATGACGCTTTTAATGATAATGTGAAGCTCTTTTCTCAAGCGGGAGATTTGATTGGTGAACTTAAAATCAAGGGACTTGTGGATTCCATGGTTGGGGGAAATCAATACGTTGCATATGGAGAACAGGTTCTGGGATTTGATAAAAGTGGGAGGAAACTGCTTGTATTAGATGGAGCCAATCAAACGGAGGTTCGTTCCTATGATATGGAAGAGGAGAAGGTGGGAGCCAGTCTTTACCAGAGTGAAGCAGGTACGCTTTATATAGCAGATAAGAAAGGGATACATCGTCTCAATTCGGGAGGAACCTTATGGGAAACCGTTGTGGATGGTGAACTTTGCTCCCTTGGCATGCCTACCATGAGCATCCGCTCGTTCTGTGTAGAAGAAGGAGAGCGGGATGTGTATGATGTTTTATATAACAATGAACAGAATGTAAAATCATTAATTCGTTATACGTTTGATGATACTGTTGTTTCGGTTCCAAGCAATGAGTTGACGGTATTTTCATTAAGGGAGAATCTGACGATACGACAAGCAATCGCGCTGTTCCAAAAAGACCATCCTGATGTAAAGGTCAATTATACCGTGGCGATGGGTGATGAGGAAACCAATGAAAAGGATTATATTAAAGCACTCAATACCGAACTGATGGGAGGAGGGGGCGCTGATGTTCTACTCTTAGATGGCCTGCCTACGGACTCTTACGTCGAAAAAGGTGTACTTGAGAACCTTGATTCGTTGTGTGTAAATCAAGGGATTTTATCCAATATCATACAAGCATTCTTAACAGAACAAGGGATTTATCAAATACCTGCACGTATTACAGTACCGCTCGTTATTGGACAGCCAAACGCAATAGAAGCAGCAGGTAGCCTGTCGCAAATTGTTGCTTTTGAGAAACAGAATGAAGCTGTTCCTTATGTGAGAAATTCATATTTTGAAGAAGTCGCGCGGGAATTCCTAAAAATGGAATATTACAATATGATTACGAAGGAAAATAAGATTGACAAAGAAGCACTGCGTACATACTTGGAAAACCTGCGTTATCTAGTAGATAATGGAAGTCTTTCTGCCGATGAAAACAATAGCTTTGGATTTTCGTCGAATGCTTATTTCCTAAAGGAAAAGACGGCGAGAGCTTACTGGGATAATGTACAGAGCATGGACACCCTCTTTATGAGTCAGGCGCTCTGTAAAAACACGGACTATCAAATGGCAATATTGTGTAATGGATTTTATGCAAACGGTTTGATGGGAATCAATCATGCAAGCAAGCAAAAAGAGTTGGCAGGTGAATTTATACAATTCGTCTTAAATGACTCCGTGCAAAGTATTGAAGTAGGAGACGGACTTCCCGTGCAGCAGGCATCCTGGGACAAACTGGTTGCAAATAAGAAAGATATGTATTATGGGATGAGTTACTCGATGGAGGATGGAAGCATCGGATATCTTGAGGCATCTTATCCAGCGAAAAAAACAAGACAGAACTTTGCTAACCTAGTGGCGAAAACGACGCTTTGCATTCCAAAAGAAAATGAACTTATGAAAATCATTATGGAAGAGAGTATGGAATATTTAAAGAATGGTGAAAATTTAGATGGAAGCCTAGCTTCGATTGTGTCAAAAGCAGATACCTTTTTGTCGGAGCAGGGGCAATGATGGAGAATTCGTAGAAAGATAAAAAATAGAAGAAAGATTGCTTGACACATTTGCATTTTCGTAATATAATCAATAGATGTGACGTGCTATGCACGTGTTCGTTCGTGTGTAAAAATACTTAAGCCAAAGCCCCGGTAAAAGTGTTTTTTAACCAATAAATATTTGCAGTGAATTAACGAATATTATATGTTTGCAAGGAGGTAAACCAATGAAAAGTTTTATGGCTAGTCCATCTACAATTGAAAGAAAATGGTATGT